>JAHCKJ010000099.1 GCA_026125835.1 Sphingopyxis sp. | reverse complement strand
GGGCCGGTCCAAGCCCGAACCGTCGCTGGCGCTGCAGGCCGCGCTGGTCCAACTCTCGACGCGGCGCACGGACGAGGCGGCTGCGCTGGCCAACAACATCGTGCTGAGCGACCGGACGAGCCAGTTGGTCGCGTTGCGTCTGGCTGCGACGCTGGACAAGGCAGGGCGACCTGAAGCTGCCGCGCAATTGCGCGCCCGGATTGCGCTCGCCGCAGCGCAGCGTGAAGATCCGATGCTGCTGCTCCCCGACCAGCCGGTCATGGCGCCGCGGGCCGGAGTGGCGCAATGGCTGGGTCTCCTCGCCGACGGGCTGGTCCGGGTGCCGAACGGAAATACCAAGCTGCCGTTGTTGTTCGCGCGCACGGCGTATTGGCTGAACGATCAGGACTGGGCGGTGCGGGCGACGTTGGTCGAAGTGCTCGACCGCAACGAACAGCGCGATGCCGCCGCCGCCCTGCTGACGCAAACGCGCCCCGCGCTGCCCCCGGTGCTGGCGATGCGCCGCGCCGAACTGTTGGCCGACAGCGGCGACCTTGCCGGGGCGGCAACGCTGGCGGAAGCCGCTGCCGCCGGTGATGCGCCGCGCGGCCTGCTCGTCCGGCTCGCCGATATTGCGCGGCGGTCCGAAGATCCCAAGGCCGCGGTGCAGGCCTATGAACGGCTGGACGCATCACTTGGCGCCGACGATGACATGCTGCGGGCGACATTGCTGATCGCGCGCGCCGAACTGCATTTGAAGGCGGGTGAGTGGGACGCCGCCGCCCCGCTGATGGAGCGCGCGGTGGCGCTGCGACCGAATGACGCAGCGGTGCTGAATTTTGCGGGCTATTCGGCGCTCGAGCGGCGCAAGGATGTGCCGCAGTCGCTGGCGCGGATCGAGGCAGCGTGGGCGCAGGATCCGCAAAATGCCAGCATCACCGACTCGCTCGGCTGGGCTTATTTCCTGACCGGGCGCACCGGTGAGGCGGTCGAGCTGCTGGAAAAGGCGCAGCGCGGCGAACCCGCCAATGCGGTGATCGTCGAGCATCTGGGCGATGCCTATTGGCAGGCGGGGCGCAGGTTCGAGGCGCGGTATAAATGGCGCGCGGCGGCACTGCTGGCGGAGGCGGAGATGGCGACGCGGCTGGCGGCAAAGCTGCGCGACGGGCTGACCGCGGCGACGACCGCGCCATGAGCGGGGCGATGATCGAGACGGGGTGGGCGAAGATAAACCTGGCGCTGCATGTGCGGGCGCGGCGGAGCGAGGGCTATCACGAAATCGAGACGCTGTTTGCCTTTGTCGTTGGTGGCGACGGGATCGTCGCCGAGGTGGTGGATGCGGATCGGCTGACGATCGAGGGCGAGTTTGCCGAGGGGCTGAGCGCGGGCGCCGACAATCTGGTGATGCAGGTGCTGGCGCTGCTGCGCGGCCGCTACGGCGCCGGCCGGGTGCCGCCGCTGGCGGTCACGCTGACAAAGCGATTGCCGGTCGCCGCGGGGATCGGCGGCGGGTCGGCCGATGCGGCGGCGATGGCGCGGCTGGTGCGAACGCATTTCCTGCCCGAACTGGGCGATGCGGCGCTGGCGCGCATCATCAGCCCGCTCGGCGCCGACATTGCCGCCTGCGTCGCGAGCGCGACCTGTCTGGGGGTCGGCGTCGGCGAGGAACTGCGCGCGGTGCCCGAGCTGCGGCTGGGCGGGACGCCGGTGTTGCTGGTGAATCCGCGCCAGCCGGTCGCGACCGGACCGGTGTTCGCCGCGTGGGACGGGATTGATCGCGGGCCGCTGTACGGCGACCCGGCGGGACGGGCGCAGTTGCTGGCGGCGCGCAATGATTTGCAGCGTCCGGCGACCGCGCAATGTCCGGCGATAACCGACCTGTTGACCGAATTGGGGTCGCTCGGTCCGTGGCTGGCGCGGATGTCGGGATCGGGCGCGACTTGCTTCGCGCTGTTCGATGCCATCGCGGTCCGCGATACAGCCGCCGTTATGCTGGCCCGAAGCCATCCGCACTGGTGGCAGATGGCCGGTGCACTGCGATGAGTAGGGGGGGGAACGAAGCGTGGCGCGAGCTCGGTACGCCGCGCGGCGGCGGTATCCTGCTGATCGCCGATCATGCATCGAACCATGTTCCCGATGACATCGACCTGGGCATCGATCCGGCGCTGCTGACCAATCATATCGCGGTCGACATCGGGGTCGCCGAGGTGGCGGCCTTGCTGGTCGCAGACGGCGCGGTCGATGCCGCGATCCTTGGCGGGGTGTCGCGGCTGGTGGTCGATTGCAATCGCGAGGAGGACGCGCCTGGGGTGCTGCCGATCGCCAGCGACGGGCATGCCGTGCCCGGCAATGCGCTGGACGATGCGGGCCGCGAGGCGCGGCTGGCGCGGCTTTTCCGGCCCTATCACGACCATATTGCCGCGACGATTGCCGCGCATCGCCCGGCGATGATCCTGTCGCTGCACAGTTTTACGCCGGCCCTGTCGGCGCATCCCGATCAGGCGCGACCATGGCATGTCGGGGTGCTCTACAACGAGGATGACCGGCTGGCGGGCGCGGCAATTGCGGCGCTGGAAGCGGAGGGGCTGACCGTTGGCGACCAGCTTCCCTATTCGGGCAAGCTGCTCAACGCGACGATGAACCGCCATGCCGAAGCGAACGGCATTCCCTATGTCGGGATCGAGATGCGGCAGGATCTGGTCGGCGATGCGGCGGGACAGGCTCTGTTTGCGCAGCGGCTTTCGCGCATGTGCGGCAAAGTCACATTGAATCTGCCCGGATAGGCGTGTAGAGGCGCGTTTCTTCACTGAACTTTGAAATAAAATTATCAGGAACACTCAAAATGCCTTCATATCGTTCGCGCACTACAACCCACGGCCGCAACATGGCGGGCGCGCGCGGCCTGTGGCGCGCGACGGGGATGAAGGACAGCGATTTCGGCAAACCGATCATCGCGGTGGTCAACAGCTTTACCCAGTTCGTGCCGGGCCATGTCCATTTGAAGGATATTGGGCAGATGGTGGCGCGCGAGATCGAGGCGGCGGGCGGCGTTGCCAAGGAATTCAGCACCATCGCGGTCGATGACGGCATCGCGATGGGCCACGACGGGATGCTTTATTCGCTGCCCAGCCGCGACCTGATCGCCGACAGCGTCGAATATATGGTCAACGCGCATTGTGCCGACGCGATGGTGTGCATTTCGAACTGCGACAAGATCACCCCCGGCATGTTGATGGCGGCGCTGCGCATCAACATTCCGGTCGTGTTCGTGTCGGGCGGGCCGATGGAGGCGGGCAAGGTCGTGCTGAAGGGCAAGACGGTCGCGCTCGATCTGGTCGACGCCATGGTTGCCGCGGCGGATGAAAAATATACCGACGAAGAAGTCACCGCGATCGAGCAGGCGGCGTGCCCGACCTGCGGCAGCTGCTCGGGCATGTTCACCGCCAATTCGATGAACTGCCTGACCGAGGCGCTGGGGCTGTCGCTGCCGGGCAATGGTTCGACGCTGGCGACGCACGCCGACCGCAAGGAGCTGTTCCTGCGCGCCGGACGGATCGTCGTCGAAATGTGCCGCCGCCACTATGAAGAAGGCGACGACAGCGTCTTGCCGCGCAATATCGCGACCTTCGAGGCATTCGAAAACGCGATGAGCCTCGACATCGCGATGGGCGGATCGACGAACACCGTACTACACCTGCTCGCGGCGGCGTTCGAGGCGGGGGTCGATTTCACCATGGCCGACATCGACCGGCTGTCGCGCCGCGTGCCGTGCCTGTCGAAGGTCGCACCCGCGAAGAGCGACGTTCATATGGAGGATGTCCACCGCGCCGGCGGGATCATGGCGATCCTTGGCCAGCTCGAACGTGCCGGGCTGATCCACGCGCATCTGCCGACGGTGCATAGCGCGACGCTGGGTGATGCGCTGAACAAATGGGACATTTCGCGCACCAACGATCCCGATGTGCAAAAATTCTTCATGGCGGCGCCGGGCGGGGTGCCGACGCAGACCGCGTTCAGCCAGGAACGGCGCTGGGAGTCGCTCGATCTGGATCGCGAGGCGGGGGTGATCCGGTCGGCCGACCATGCTTTCAGCCAGGACGGCGGGCTCGCGGTGCTGTCGGGCAATCTGGCGGTCGATGGCTGTATCGTGAAGACCGCCGGGGTGGACGAGAGCATCCTGAAATTTTCGGGGCCGGCCAGAGTTTATGAAAGCCAGGACGCCGCGGTCGCGGGCATATTGACCGGACAGGTTGCGGCGGGCGACGTCGTCGTCATCCGCTATGAAGGGCCGAAGGGCGGGCCGGGGATGCAGGAAATGCTCTATCCGACGAGCTATTTGAAGTCGAAGGGGTTGGGCGCGGCGTGCGCGTTGGTCACCGACGGCCGCTTTTCGGGCGGCACGTCGGGACTGTCGATTGGCCATGTCTCGCCCGAGGCCGCCGAGGGCGGGACGATCGCGCTGGTCGAGGACGGCGACCTGATCAACATCGACATCCCGTCGCGGACGATCACGCTGGCGATAGCCGACAGCGTGCTGGCCGAACGGCGCGCGGCGATGGAAGCCAAGGGCGACGCCGCGTGGCAGCCCGCCAAGCCGCGCCCGCGCAAGATTTCGGTCGCGCTTCAGGCCTATGCCGCGATGACCACCAGCGCCGCGCGCGGCGCGGTGCGCGACCTGTCGCAGTTGAGGGGAAAATAATGCGGATTATGGGGGGCATTGCGGGGTTGCTGTTGCTGGCGGCATGCGGCGGTGCGCCCGACAATGGCGAGCTGGCCGAAGCGGAAGCGCGCGGGTCGCGCGACGCCGTCGAGAACGGCCGCATCGAATGCGCGCTGGAGGGCGCCAAATTGTTCGACCGCACGTGCACGGTCGAGGAAATCAGTGGAGCGGACGGGACCGTGCTGGTCGTCGGGCGCGCGAACGTCGGGTACCGCCGCTTGCTGATCACGACCGACGGGCGCGGGGTTGTTTCGGCGGACGGCGCCGAACCGGCGAAGGTGACGATCGTCGGTGATGGAGTGATCGAGGTGGCGATCGGCAGCGACCGGTACCGGTTGCCCGCGAATACGGGCGGCGCGGAGTAATTCGAATATGTCGCCCCCGCGAAGGCGGGGGGCGCAAGCGGCCTTGCCCTTCATCGCTGCGTAACCCGACTGCGGCCCCCGCCTTCGCGGGGGCGACGGCTTTCCATGGAGTTCTCACTCGCCCCGAAACTCGCTACCATATCCCCATGTCCATCCCCGCCGACGCCCCCATCCTGGCCAGCGCCGCGTTGCGCGAGGCGGAGGCCGCTTGTGCGGTACAGGGGATTTCGCTCACCGAACTAATGGAGCGCGCCGGGGCGGCGGTAGCCGACACCGCGTGGCGGATGGCGGCGGGCGCGCCGGTTCTCATCCTGTGCGGGCCCGGCAACAACGGCGGCGACGGCTATGTAGCGGCGCGGATGTTGGCGGCGCGCGGTGCGGCGGTGCGGGTGGCGGCGCTGGCGGCGCCCGCGACCGATCTGGCAAAGGCGGCGCGCGGCGCGTGGAGCGGCCCGGTCGAACCGATCGATAGCAGGTTGGCGGCGGCGCCGGTGATTGTCGATGCGCTGTTCGGGGTCGGGCTGTCGCGGCCGCTGGACGATGCACTGGCCGCGACGCTGTGTGGTTTTGGGGGCCGACGCGTGCTGGCCGTCGATGTACCCAGCGGTGTCGAGAGCGACGGCAATGCCGACTGGATGCCGCCGCTGCGCGCCGATGTCACTTTGGCGCTTGGCGCATTGAAACCCGCGCATGTGCTGCTGCCGACCGCGCCCGCTTGCGGCCAAGTGCTGCTCGCGCAGATCGGGATCGCTGCGCAGGCGGCGATGCGTACGCTGCCGACGGCGACGGTCACAACCCCCGCTGCGGCGGCGCACAAGTTCGACCGCGGCATGGTGCTGGTCTTTGCCGGACCGATGCCTGGCGCAGCAGGACTGGCGGCGGCAGCGGCGCTCCGCGCAGGGGCCGGTTATGTCGTGCTGGAGGCCAGCGACCGCGCGCCGCTGTCCGCCATCATTACTGAAAGCGACGCGCGTTTCGGCGAAAGGCTGAGCGATCCCCGCGTCGGCGCGGTGGTGATCGGGCCGGGCTTTCCAGCGAGCGACGAATTGCTGTTCGATGTCGAGGCAGCGCTCGATTCGGGCAAGCCGCTGGTGCTCGACGCCGCCGCAATCGCCGCGGCGTTACCGCGCCTGTGCGAGGCGCCATGCCGTGCGATCCTGACCCCGCACGAGGGCGAGTTCGCCCGCACCTTTCCCGAGCTTTACGGCAGCAAGATCGACCGTGCCAGGGCGGCTGCGGTGCGGACGGGAGCGGTCGTCGTGTATAAGGGCGCCGATACCATCATCGCCGCCCCCGATGGCCGGGTCGTGTCGGCCTGGCCGGGCAGCCCCTGGCTGTCGACGGCGGGGACCGGCGATGTGTTGGCGGGGGCGTGCGGGGCGATGCTGGCGCGCGGCGGCGATGCATTTGATGCCGCGGTTGCGGCGGTGGGGTGGCATATTGCGCGCGCCCGGGCTATCGGCCCCGGCCTTGTTGCCGACGATCTGGTCGCCGACGAACGCGTGAAAGCTTGATGTGACCGAAACCGCTTTGATTACCCGCATTGCCGCGCGCGGCGACGGCGTTACCGACGACGGCCGCCATGTCGCGGGCGGTGTGCCGGGCGACCGGGTGCGTGACGACGGGATCATCATTCCGGGACCGAACCGCGCCGAGGCGCCGTGCCGCCATTTCGGCAAATGCGGCGGGTGCGAGTTGCAGCATGTCGCCGAAGGCGCGCTCGCCGATTTTGTCCGCGACCGGGTGGTTGGCGCGCTCGCGGGGCAGGATGTGCCGGTGGGGACCGTGCTGCCCGCGCTGCTGTCGCCGCCGCAGAGCCGTCGCCGCGCGGCGCTGACCGCGCTGCGCAACGGCAAGCAGGTCGCGATCGGGTTCAACGCCGCGCAGAGCAACCAGATCGTCGACATGCGGCAATGCCCGTTGTTGCTGCCCGAACTCTTTGCGCTGATCGCGCCGCTGCGCGAGTTGTTGACCGAGATTGCGCAGCCAAGGCGCCCGGTGAAGGTCAAGCTCCAGATGCTCGACCAGGGGGTCGAGGTGATATTGGAGGGGGTCAAGGCCGAGGGGCTGGACGCCGCGATGGCGCTCCAGGATTTTGCGGGGACGCACAAGCTGGCGCGATTTGCGGTCGATCAGGGCTATGGGCTGGAAACCCTGTGGCAGCCCGAACCGCCGACCGTTTGTTTCGGCGATGTCACGGTTGAAGCTCCGGCATTTTCATTTCTGCAGCCGACGACGATGGGGCAGGCGGCGCTGGTCGATGCGGTCACCAAGGCGATCGGGGATGCCGGGGCGGTCGCCGATCTGTTCGCGGGGGTGGGGACATTTGCACTGTCGGTCCAGCAGGGCCGCAAGGTCTATGCTGCCGAAGGCGCGCGCGATGCGAT
>JAHCKJ010000098.1 GCA_026125835.1 Sphingopyxis sp. | reverse complement strand
AAGCGAAGACCGGCGGGTGTCGAGCCCCGAGGCGTGGCTGAAGCCCGCCGAGGCGATGGAGGATGCGTTTTCGGACCTGCCCGAGGCGATCCGCAACACGCTGGTGATCGCGCAGCGCTGCGCCTTCATGGCGCCGAAGCGTGCGCCGATCCTGCCCAGCCTGGCGGGCGACCGCGAGGGCGAGGCGGCGCAGCTGAAGGCCGACGCGCATGCGGGGCTGGCGGCGCGGCTGGCGCTTTATCCCGATTTGTCTGATAAAGAGCGGCAGGCCTATATCGACCGGCTGAATTTCGAGGTTGGGGTGATCACCCAGATGGGGTTCCCCGGCTACTTCCTGATCGTGGCCGACTTCATCAAATGGGCGAAGGCGCAGGATATTCCGGTGGGGCCGGGGCGCGGTTCGGGCGCGGGTTCGGTGGTCGCGTGGGCGCTGACGATCACCGATCTCGACCCGCTCAAGCTGGGGTTGCTGTTCGAACGCTTCCTCAATCCGGAACGCGTGTCGATGCCCGACTTCGACATCGACTTCTGCGAAACGCGGCGCGGCGAAGTCATTCGCTATGTGCAGGAAAAATATGGGCGCGATACTGTCGCGCAGATCATCACCTTCGGGAAGCTGAAGGCGCGCGCGGTGCTCAAAGATACCGGGCGCGTGCTCCAGATGAGCTATGGTCAGGTCGATCGTCTGGCGAAGCTGGTGCCGAACCATCCGACCGACCCCTGGACGCTCGAACGCGCGCTCAATGGCGTTTCGGAGCTGATGACCGAATATAAACAGGACGACGGAGTGCGGCGGTTGTTCGACATGGCGCGCCAGCTCGAAGGCTTGCCGCGGCACAGCTCGACCCACGCCGCGGGCGTCGTGATCGGCGACCGCCCGCTCGACCAGCTGGTGCCGCTCTATCGCGATCCGCGCTCGGACATGCCGGTGACGCAGTTCGACATGAAATATGTCGAGAGCGCGGGGCTCGTGAAGTTCGACTTTCTGGGCCTGAAAACGCTGTCGGTGCTGAAGGAGGCGCGGCGACTGCTCGCGCTGCGCGGGATCGACGTCGATCTTGATACGCTGAGCTGGGACGATCCGGCGGTTTACGAATTGCTCCAGCGCGGCGAGACGGTCGGGGTGTTCCAGCTGGAATCCGAAGGAATGCGGCGCACGCTGTCGGCAGTGAAGCCGACCAGTTTCGGCGACATCATCGCGCTCGTCGCGCTCTATCGACCGGGACCGATGGACAATATCCCGCTGTTCGGCGCGCGCAAGAACGGGCGCGAGCCGATCGCTTATCCGCATCCGTTGCTCGAGGGCATCCTTGCCGAAACCTATGGCATTTTTGTCTATCAGGAACAGGTGATGCAGGCGGCGCAGATCCTGGCCGGTTACAGCCTCGGCGGTGCCGACCTGCTCCGCCGCGCGATGGGCAAGAAGGTGCAGGCGGAGATGGACGCGCAGCGCGACACCTTCGTCAAAGGGTGCGGCGAGCATAACCAGATCGACGCCAAGGCGGCGAACGAGCTTTTCGATTTGATCGACAAGTTCGCGGGCTATGGTTTCAACAAGAGCCACGCCGCGGCCTACGCGCTGCTGTCCTATCAGACGGCGTGGTTGAAGGCGCATTATCCGCACGAGTTTTTCGCCGCGTCGATGTCGTTCGACAGCCATCAGACCGACAAATTGTCGGTGTTCATCGACGACATGCGGCGGCTGGGGGTGGCGGTGGCGCCGCCGTCGATCAATGAGAGCGAAGCCGATTTTTCGGTCGGGCAAAGCGACGACGGGCTGGCGGTGCGGTATGCGCTCGGCGCGCTGAAAGGCGTCGGCGAACGCGCGATGGAGGCGTTGGTCGCCGAACGGCGCGCGCGCGGCGATTTTGCGAGCCTCGACGATTTCGCGAACCGGATCGATCCCAAGCTGCTCAACCGGCGCCAGATCGAGGCGCTTGCGGGGGCGGGGGCATTCGACGGGATCGAGCCTAATCGCCCGCGCGCCTATGCCGGGGCCGAAAGCCTGCTCGCCTGCGCGAACAGTTCTGCGCACGAGCGCTCGACCGGGCAGGGCGGGCTGTTCGGCGGCGACATCGACGTTGCGCCGGTGCTGCAACTGCCCGCCGCCGAACCATGGACGCTGGCCGAACGGATGACGCGCGAGAAGGAGGCGTTCGGTTTCTATTTCTCGTCGCACCCGGTCGAGCAATATGAAGCGATCGTCGCGGCGCGCGGCGCGCGAACCTATGGCGATATTTGCGCCAATGTCGAAATGACCCCCGGCATACGCATCCCCATGGTGATGGCGGGCATGGTCGAAAACGCCAAGGCGCGGGTGTCGCAGCGCGGCAACCGCTTCCTGAACCTGACCTTGTCCGACCGCAGCGGGCAGTTCCAGTCGAGCTGTTTCGACGAGCAGACGTGCAAGCTGCTCGAGACGCTGGCGACCGACGGCGGCTGTGCGATGCTGTCAGTCGAGCTCGACCTGCTCGAAGGCGAGGAGACGCCGCGCGTGACGGTGCGCGGCGCACAGCCGCTGGCCGAGATTGCGGCAACCGCGGCGTTGGAGCTGACGTGCCGCGTCGCGCTGCCCGAGGCGATCGGCGATATGGCGCGGCTGCTGGAAAAGCGTGACGATGCGCGCGGCAAGGTGATCGTCGTGGCGGACGATCCCGACACCGGCGGCGAGATCAGGATTTGCCTGGGCCGCCGCTTCGCGCTTGGCCCTGATGTCGTGGCGCGGCTCGAAACCATCGCCGGGATCAGCGAAACCGCGCTGTCGTTGGTCACGCCGCGCGATTTTCGGGTACGCTGATCCCGGTTCACGCTTGCGTAAAGCGCCGTCCTCGCCTTATCCCTTGGGGAAACAAGAGAGGAATGCCGAAATGTCCGGAATGCAGAGCCAGCCGCTGCTGGTCACCAGCCTGATCGACCATGCCGCGCGCGAACATGCGGGGCGCGAAATCGTCTCGCGCTGGGCCGATGGCAGTTTGACGCGGTCGAACTGGGGCGAGGTAGGGCACGCCGCGCGACGGTTCGCCGCAGCGATGGTCAAGCTGGGGATGCAGAAGGGCGACCGCATCGCGACGCTGGCGATGAACCACGGCCATCATCTGGTCAGCTGGTACGGCAGCGCGGGCATGGGCGGGGTGCTGCACACGGTCAATCCGCGGCTGTTCGACGAGCAGCTGGTCTATATCATCAACCATGCCGAGGACCGTGTGCTGCTGTTCGACGCGATGTTCCTGCCGATCGTCGAGCGGCTGCGCGACCAATTGCCAACGGTCGAGCATTTTATCCTGTTCGATGCGCCCGCGCAGGGCGATTACAAATCGTACCGCGACCTGGTCGATGCCGAAGACGGCAGCTTTCAGTGGGTCGAACTCGACGAGCGCGACCCGGTGGGGCTGTGCTACACAAGCGGCACGACGGGCAATCCGAAGGGGGTGCTGTACGAGCATCGTTCGAACGTCATCCATGCGATCACCGAGATCCAGCCCGATGCTTTTGACCTGTCGAGCCGCAGCGTGATCCTGCCGATCGTGCCGATGTTCCACGCGAACAGCTGGGGTATCCCCTTTGCGGCGGCGACGGTGGGGGCGAAGCTGGTCTTTTCGGCGACGAACGACGCGCAGGTTCTGTGCGACCTGATGCACGCCGAGGGCGTCACCCACAGCGCCGGGGTACCGACGGTGTGGCTCGCCATGTTCGCCCATATGGACGCAACGGGCATGGGTTATGGCGCGCTGCACCATGTCATCATCGGCGGTTCGGCGGCGCCACGCGCGATGATCGAACGCTTTATGAAGGCGGGGGTCTATGTCGGCCACGCGTGGGGGATGACCGAAACCAGCCCGATCGGGACGATGGGCAAGCGTCCGTGGAACTGGGACGCGCTGGGCTTTGACGAGCAGGTCGACATCATCTGCCGCCAGGGCTGTCCGCCGTTCGGGGTCGAGCTGCGCATCGTCGACGACGCGGACAACGAACTGCCGCGTGACGGGGTGACGAGCGGGCGGCTGCAATGCCGCGGGCCATGGATCATCCAGCGCTATTTCAAGGCGGACAGCGACGCCGCTGATGCCGACGGCTGGTTCGACACCGGCGACGTGTCGGTGATCCACCCCGACGGCGTCATGCAGATCACCGACCGCGCCAAGGATGTGATCAAGTCGGGCGGCGAGTGGATTTCGTCGATCGAGCTGGAAAATGCCGCGGTGGGTGCGCCGGGGGTGCAGGAGGCCGCAGCCGTGGGCGTCTATCACCCGAAGTGGGACGAGCGGCCGATCCTGCTGATCGTGAAAAAGCCGGGTGCCGAGACGAGCGAGGCGGCGATCGTCGATTATCTGAAAGACAAGGTGGCGAAATGGTGGCTGCCCGACGAGGTCGTGTTCGTCGACGAACTGCCGCACACCGCGACCGGGAAGATTTTGAAGCGGCAGATCCGGGACGATTACAAGGATTACAAGTTGCGGTCTTTGGCCGGGGTTTAGTTGCATTGTCGCCCCCGCGAAGGCGGGGGCCGCTGGCCGCATGGCTCAGCCGTTGATGGTGTCGAAAAGTCGGCCCTTTGAGGGTTGGCCTCCGAAATCAGCCGCGGTTTCCAAACGCGGTTCCTTTTCTTCAACGCCTTTTCGCGGGCAATCGCTTCGTCGATCCGGTCGAAAGATTCAGCGTAAACCAGCTGCACCAGTTGCCACTTCCGGCAAAATGCCGAACCCGTTCCGTTGCGATGCGCGAAAATTCTGGCGGACAGGTTGTCCGTGACGCCGATATAGAGGATTCCCATCGGCTTATTGGCCATTATGTAAACATAGGCGTTTCGCATCGAGTTCGCCTCGATGACGCCAGCGGCCCCCGCCTTCGCGGGGGCGACGGGTTCATTCAAAACAACTCCATCTGCCCGTCGCGTTCGGGCGGCCTGAACAAGTCGCTGCGCAGCGGCGGGAAGCGGCGGTCCAGGCCATGTTCGCGCGCGGCGCGCTTGACGCGGCTACGGATGAGCTGCGCCCAGACCCCCTGACCCTTCATGCGGGTGAAGAAGCCCGGGTCATTGTCGCGGCCGCCGCGGATATCCTGCACCATGTGCATCACCTTGTCGGCGCGATCGGGGTAGTGGGCGGCGAGCCAGGCGCGGAACAGCGGCGCGACCTCGAACGGCAGGCGCATCAATATGTAGGAGGCGCGGATCGCGCCGGCCTGCGCCGCGGCGGCCATGATCGCCTCGATCTCGTGATCGGTGATCGCTGGAATGATCGGCGAGACATTGACCTGCGTCGGTACCCCGGCGTCGATCAGCGCGCGGATGGCGGCGAGGCGGCGTTTGGGGTGTGGGGCGCGCGGTTCGAGGGTGCGCGCTAGGTGGGGATCGAGCGTCGTCACCGAAATCGCGACGCCGACTAGGTTGTCGCGCGCCATGGCGGCGAGCAGGTCGATGTCGCGCAGCAGCCGGTCGGATTTGGTGGTGATGAGCAGCGGGTGACGCGTTTCGGCAAGCACCTCGATCACCGAGCGGGTGATGCCCCATTCGCGCTCGATCGGCTGGTAACCGTCGGTGTTGGTGCCGATCGCGAGCGGGGCGGCGGTGTAACCGCGCTTTGCCAGCTCGGCGCGTAACAGCTTCGCCGCGTCGGGCTTGGCGAACAGGCGGCTTTCGAAATCGAGGCCGGGCGACAGGTCGTGAAAGGCATGGGTCGGGCGCGCGTAGCAATAGATGCAGCCATGTTCGCAGCCGCGATAGGGATTGATCGAACGGTCGAAACCAATGTCGGGAGAGCTGTTGCGCGCGATGATCGTTTTGGAATGCTCGACGGTGACGGTGGTGCGCAGCGGCGGCGGGTCGCCGTCGATCCGTTCGGCGGTGTCGAGCCAGTCGCCGTCGGGCTCGCGGTCAAGCGATCCGGTGCGCGTCGGGCGCGGGTTGGCGGGAGCGCCGCGGCCTGAAATCGGGGGGAGGGGTTTGGCGGGTTCCACTGGCACACTTTATCTGTTCGATGAGAACAAATAAAGAACAATTGTTTGTCGCCCCCGCGAAGGCGGGGGCCGCTGTCGGTTTACGCAGCGCCGCTGGGCAAGGCCTCCGGCGGCCCCCGCCTTCGCGCGGGCGACGGTTTTGTCGGCGCTATTCCATCAGCCGCGGCATCAGGTCGACGAAGTTGCAGGGGCGGTTGCGGCTGTCGAACTGGGTTGCCAAAATGCCCTCCCACGCGTCGGTCACCGCGCCGGTCGAACCCGGCAGTGCGAAGATATAGGTGCCGCGCGCGACGACGGCGCAGGCGCGCGACTGGATCGTCGAGGTACCGATCGTCTGGTAGCTGAGCCAGCGGAACAACTCGCCGAAACCGGGAATGTCCTTGCCGTCGAGCCGGTGCAGCGCCTCGGGCGTCACGTCGCGGCCTGTCAGCCCGGTGCCGCCGGTGGTGATGACGACGTCGACCTCGGGATCGTCGATCCAGTTGTGGAGGCGCGAGACGATCAGGTCGGTTTCGTCCTTGATGATCGCGCGCGCGGCAAGGATGTGTCCAGCGCCGGTCAGCAATTCCTCGAGCTTGTCGCCCGAACGGTCTTCGGCGGCGCTGCGGCTGTCCGAAATCGTCAGCAGTGCGATTCGGACCGGCTTGAACGTCAGGCTTTCGTCAATCGGCATTGGCCATGCCGCCCGCCCAGGTCAGCCGGGTGCGGTCCTTGCCGTCGGGAAAGCGGGGCCATTTGCCCTGCGCCAGCGCGGCGCGGCTGACCGATGGTTTGCCCTGCTGCGCTTCGTACATCCAGTAGTTGCGAAGCACGATACCGACATAGCCGCGTGTTTCCCAATAGGGGATGGATTCCATGTACAGCAGCGGGTCGCCGTTATCGCGGATTTCCGACTGCCAGCGCGCGATCGGCGCGGGGCCGGCGTTGTAGGCGGCGATCACTTTGGGCAACTGGCCGCCGGTCGCGGCGTCGCGGGCGAGATATTGCAGATAGCTTTGCCCCATGTCCATATTGACCGCGGGGATCGACAGGTCGCGCGTGTCGATGCTTTCGCCGCGCCAGCGCGCGACGTCGCGCGCGGTGCCGGGACGCACCTGCATCAATCCCTTGGCGCCCGCCGGGCTGACCACGGCGCGCTGGAAGCGCGATTCCTGCAAGGTATGCGCGAATACCAGCGCCGGATCGACCTTCCACCCCCCATTGGGCTCCCATTTGGGCTGCGGATAACGCGCCTGGGCCGCGGGCTTGCGGCCCTGCGGGGTGTTGTGGGCGAGATAGAGCTGGGTTTCGGGCAGGCTGAGCGCCCCGGCGATCGCGAGCAGCTGGTCATGTTGGCGCGCGTCGCCGATCCGCGCCTGATGGCGCAGCACGGCGTCGGCATATTTATCCTCGCCGATTTCGGCGAGCGCCATCGCGGCGCGCACATTGGGCAACTCGTCGAGCGCGCGCCACGCGCTGCGGTCGGCGCGCACCAGCTCGCGCTGGTTGTTCACGGCGATGCCCAGCGTTTCGACCGCCAGCATGCCGTAAAAGGTCT
>JAHCKJ010000097.1 GCA_026125835.1 Sphingopyxis sp. | reverse complement strand
TTGTCGTCAACTCCGACGGCGTGGGACGGCTGGTGCTGGCCGACGGGGTAGAATATGTCGCGCGGCAATATCGCCCGCACACCATCGTCAGCGTCGCGACGCTGACCGGCGCGATCGTCGGCGCCTTGTCGGACCAATATGCCGGTCTGTTCGCGCGCGGCGATGCGCTTGCCGATGGCCTGCTCGCCGCCGGCGTAGCCAGCGGCGAGGAATTGTGGCGGATGCCGCTGCACAAAAACTATGCCGAGCGCGTCAAGTCCGACATCGCCGACATCCGCAACAGCGGCGGTGATGGTCCGGGCGCCAGCCTGGGCGCGCATTTCGTCGGCTTTTTTGTCGACGAGGCGACGCCCTGGGCGCATCTTGACATCGCCGGGGTCAACCGCAGCGAAAAGACGAGCCCGCTCGTGCCAAAGGGCATGACCGGCTTTGGCGTCCGCCTGCTCGACGCGTTCGCGCGTGGCAAGGAGTAGACCGATCCTTGCGACAGGGATCGGCCCGGCCGCTGCCTAAATCAGGGGCCGGGCTTCCTTGTCGCCCGCGACCGGTGCGCCGAGATTTCCGAACAGGGTCTCGATGCGCCGGACGAGGTCGTCGGGAAGGCCGCGCCGATGGCGCCGAGCTTGAATGGCAAGATGCTGCAGCAGGATCAGCAGCAAAGTGACCGTTCCGATCGTGTAGGAATGGGAGAATAAAGTTTCCATTTCAACTATCCCTTATCCTTGGTCAGTTCCGAGGCAACATCCGCGATCTGGCGAAGCGTTTCGATTTCACGCGAGGCATAACTGCTGTCGAGCACCGCTCGCCAGCCGATGATCGCGGCCCCGGCGATCGGAATCAGCAATGCGGGAGAGGCAGCAAAGGTGAAAGCGGCAACCAGCGCCCCGCCGAACAGGCCCACGCTGCCGCCGATGCCGCCCATACGAAACATCTCCCGCGAATTTGTCCGCTTGGCTCCCAGCCTTTCCGCCCCACGCTGCAGTTTGCGTAGGGCATCCTGTATGGCGCCGATCTGCTCGGGATCGTTGAGGCCTCGCATGGCCATGCGGACGTTCTGTCGAAACTTGTATGAATCCATCTTGTCGCGAATGGCTTCCAGCTCCTCAGGCGTCGCCTCAGCGTCTATTGCTTCCGCAAAGGCCTGAATCAGGGCGAGAAGGTTGCCATCCATCTCGGCAATATCGTCGCTTCAATATGCAAAGTAAATGGTCGCCGACCTTGTGTTGTATAAAGGCAACACTATCTTGTCGGACGAGAAAGGGGCTTGCCTAGATGAACCTCGAAAAATTCACCGACCGCGCCAAGGGCTTCCTGCAGGCCGCGCAGACGATCGCCATCCGGATGAACCACCAGCGGATCGGCCCCGAGCATATCGCCAAGGCGTTGCTCGAGGACAGCCAGGGTATGGCCGCACGGCTGATCGCGAGCAGCGGCGGCGACGCCGCGCGCGCGGTGCAAGGCATCGACGCGCTGCTCGCCAAGGTTCCCGCGGTGTCGGGATCGGGCGCGCAGGCGACGCCGGGGCTCGACAATGACGCGGTGCGTCTGCTCGACCAGGCCGAGCAGGTCGCCGCAAAGTCGGGCAACGAATTCGTCGCGGTGCAAAATATCTTGCTCGCGATGGTGCTGGGCAGCGGTACCCCGGTCGGCAAAGCTTTTGCCGGGGCGGGTGTGACGCCCGAAGCGCTCAACGCCGCCATCGCCAAGCTGACCGGCGGGCGCACCGCCGACACCGCCTCGGCCGAGGATCGCTACGAGGCGCTCACGAAATTCGCCCGCGACCTGACCGAAGTCGCGCGCGAGGGTAAACTCGATCCGGTGATCGGCCGCGACGAGGAAATCCGCCGCACCGTGCAGATTCTCGCGCGGCGGACCAAGAACAACCCCGTGCTGATCGGCGAGCCCGGCGTCGGCAAGACCGCGATCGCCGAAGGACTCGCGCTGCGCATCGTCAACGGCGACGTGCCCGACAGTTTGAAGGACCGCCGCCTGCTGTCGCTCGACATGGGCGCGCTGATCGCGGGCGCGAAATATCGGGGCGAGTTCGAGGAGCGGCTAAAGGGTGTGCTCGACGATGTGAAGACCGCCGAGGGCGAGATCATCCTCTTCATCGACGAGATGCACACGCTGGTCGGCGCGGGCAAATCCGAAGGCGCGATGGACGCGTCGAACCTGCTCAAGCCCGCATTGGCGCGCGGCGAACTCCATTGCATCGGCGCGACAACGCTGGACGAATATCGCAAGCATGTCGAAAAGGACCCCGCGCTCCAGCGGCGCTTCCAGCCGGTGTTCGTCGGCGAACCGACGGTCGAGGATTCGATCTCGATCCTGCGCGGCATCAAGGAAAAATACGAGCTGCACCACGGGGTGCGGATCACCGACGGTGCGATCGTCGCCGCCGCGACGCTGTCGAACCGCTATATTTCCGACCGCTTCCTGCCCGACAAGGCGATCGACCTGATGGACGAGGCCGCGAGCCGGATCCGCATGGAGGTTGAATCGAAGCCCGAGGAGATCGAGAGCCTCGACCGCCGCATCATCCAGATGAAGATCGAGGAGGCCGCGCTGTCGAAGGAAAGCGATGCCGCGTCGAAGGACCGGCTCGCCGCGCTCCGCGCCGAGCTCGCAAACCTCGAACAACAGTCGGCCGAACTGACCCAGAAATGGCAGGCGGAGAAGGAAAAAATCCACGCCGAGGCGAAGATCAAGGAAGAGCTCGACGCCGCGCGCTCCGCGCTCGAACAGGCGCAGCGCGCCGGCGACCTCGCGAAAGCGGGCGAGCTCAGCTATGGCACGATCCCCGCGCTCGAAAAGCAGCTCGAAGAGGCGCAAGCCGTTTCAAGCAACGCCATGCTGCGCGAGGAAGTCACCGCCGACGACATCGCCGCGGTGGTCAGCAAATGGACCGGCATCCCCGTCGACCGGATGATGGAAGGCGAGCGCGAAAAGCTGCTCGGCATGGAAGCAACGCTGACCCAGCGCGTGATCGGCCAGGACGAGGCGGTGCGCGCCGTATCGACCGCGGTTCGCCGCGCACGCGCGGGCTTGCAGGATCCTAACCGTCCGCTCGGCAGCTTCCTGTTCCTCGGGCCCACCGGCGTCGGCAAGACCGAACTGACCAAGGCGCTCGCGCGCTTCCTGTTCGACGACGACAATGCGATGGTCCGCATCGACATGTCCGAATTCATGGAGAAGCACAGCGTCGCCCGCCTGGTCGGCGCGCCTCCGGGCTATGTGGGCTATGAGGAGGGCGGCACGCTCACCGAAGCGGTGCGCCGCCGCCCCTATCAGGTGGTGCTGTTCGACGAGGTCGAGAAGGCGCATCAGGACGTGTTCAACATCCTCTTGCAGGTGCTCGACGACGGGCGCCTCACCGACGGGCAGGGGCGCACGGTCGATTTCACCAACACGCTGATCATCCTGACGTCGAATCTGGGCAGCCAGGCGATCGCGGCGCTGCCCGACGACGCACCGGTCGAACAGGCCGAGCCCGCCGTCATGGAAGTTGTGCGCGCGCATTTCCGGCCCGAGTTCCTGAACCGGCTCGACGAGATTGTGCTCTTCAACCGCCTCGCCCAGCAGCATATGGCCGGCATCGTGGACATCCAGGTCGCGCGCGTCCAGAAACTGCTTGCGGATCGCAAGGTCACGCTCGACCTGACCGATGCCGCGCGCGCGTGGCTCGGCCGCGTCGGCTATGATCCGGTCTATGGCGCGCGCCCGCTGAAGCGCGCGGTGCAGAAATATCTGCAAGACCCGCTTGCCGATCTGATCCTGAAAGGCGAAGTGAAGGACGGGGCGACGATCAAGGTCGACGAAGGCGACGGGGCACTGGTGTTGAGCGCCGTTTGAATCCCGCGTGCCGCCGGCGTGGTTCAACCCGTCGGCGGCGCCACGTCGAATGCTACGGTCATCCGCTCGCCACCTTCGAACGGCACCGTGCCGTGCCACATGATCGACGGAAACAGCACGAGGCGCCCGGGACGCGGCTCGACCGTTCGCAGCGGGGGCAAGTCGATCCCCAGGTCCGCGGGTGGCTGGCCCAATGACAACCAGCCGGCGGGTGCCGGACCCATTTCGCCCGGACCGGGCACCGACACATAAAAGGCCGAACTGATCCACCCCTGCTGGTGAATATGCTGGGTATGGAATCCCGCGCCGGTCAGGCGGACCGACCAGGACCCCGCGAAGCGCACCGGCATTTTTCGGCCGCCCCAGCGCAGAACCGGATGCGCGGGGTCGACAGGCGCCAGGATTGCAACATGCTCTTCGACAGCAGCGACAATGCGCGCGCGCAGCGCCCGAATCTCGGGGTCGACGCGGGCAAACAGCGGGCCGTCGGTCTGCGTCCCGCCGCGCACCGATTGGCCGATCGGATGCGACACCATATTGTGCAGGGAGCGCAGCCGGTCGCGGAGCGGCGCGATATCTGCTTCGTCGCCGATGTCATAGATTCCGACCAGCTTTTCATTGCCTTCCAGCCACTGCCAGCGCGGATCACCGAGCAGGCGCCAGGCAATCGCGAGATAAGGCCATGCCAGCGCCGCGCCCGCACCGCGGGTCAACGGTTCGGCGCGCCTTGCCGCCGCCTCGATCCGGCCGGTACGCAACAGGTGGCGGACATGCCGCACGGCAAAGGCGTCGTCGGGGACGGCCGCCAGTCGGTCGAACAGCGGGTCGGCGCGCGCGACATCGCCGGTTTCTGAGGCGCAGATCGCTTCATAGGCATCAAAACCGGCGTGCGCACCCGCAGCCGCCCGGGCACGCTCCAGCAGCGCGTCGATCGCCGCATAGCGATCGGCATACATCAGCCGCCCCGCGAGCGCGAGCCACAGCGCCGGATTGGCGGGATCGGCGACGATCGCCCGTTCATACCCGCGCGCAAAGCCGTCGCGCTCGCCCGACAGCCAGCGCAGATTGGCCAGCGCCTCCTGCCCCTGCAGCCACGCCGGATTGGTTGCGACCAGTTCGTCGAGTTCGGCAATCGCGGCCTGCCCCTCGCCTTCCGCCAGCAGCGCACCCGCGCGACTGATCAGGAGATCACCGTCAAGCGGCGCAAGGGTGCGCGCCCTTTCGAACAGCGGCAGCGACGGCAACCCCGCCTCGAGCGTGACGCGCGCATGGGCGTGGGCGATGCGGGCGTCCCGCGGCGCAAGTTCGGCCGCTTTGGCCAGCGCCGCAGCGGCATTCCCCGAATCCTCCGCGGCGCGGTAAAGCAGCCCCAGAACCTGCCAGAGCCGTGCTTCGCGGGGATGTTGATCGAGTGCCTGCCGGATCGCTGCAACCCCATCGTCGATGCGTCCGGCGTCGCGCGCGGCAAGTGCGCCTGCGACGACCGCGTCGATACCGCCGTCCTGCCCGCCGCTCCGATCGTTTGCCATCATGATCGCCGTCTATCGCGCGTCCGCCCCCGCCGGAAGCCTTCGCGAACAAAAAAGGGGCGGACCCGCAGGCCCGCCCCCGATTTTTGACGTCGAACCGGTGCTTAGAAGCGCAGGTTCACGCCGACCGTGTAGCGGCGACCCAGCGGGTCGTACAGCGTCGGGAAGGTATTGCCGCTGTTGTTGGCGGGCGTCGAGATCGAGTTACCGACGTCCGGCGGATCCTTGTCGAGCAGGTTGTTCACCGTCAGCGTAAAGACGAAGTTGTCGGCGATCGCCTGGCGGAACGACAGGTCGAACCAGTCATAAGCGCCGATCTTGCGATAGCCGCCGATCACGTTGGCCGGACCCGCGGTCGTCGGCGTACCCACCGGCCGCTGCGGTGCCGGAGCCAACGGCTCGACCTCCACCGAGTTGATGTGACGCCACAGCAGCGACAGATCGCTGCCGCCGGTCGAGAAGGTCAGGCGCGCGGTCGACTTGAACTTCGGCTGCGGCGTGCCGCACGACGTGCTGTAATAGCCGACGCACTGGCGGTTGATCGATGCCGGGGTCGCCTGGAACAGGAAGTCACGCGTCCAGGTGGCGGCATAATCAAACGACAGCTTGCCAAAGTCGAAGCTTTGCGAGGCACGAACGGCGAGATCGAAACCATTGGTCTTGATCGTGCCGAGGTTCGACAGCGCCAGCACCGGCCCGAAGGTCGTGTCCGCCGGACCGCTGAGGCTGCCCGTCAGCGGGTTGCGGAAGATCTGCGAGCAAAGCGTCGCGATCGAATTGGCCTGGAAACAGCCGTCGATCACGTCCGACTCGCTCGGCAACGTAATGGCATTGTTCACGCGGATGTTGAAATAGTCGAAGCTGACCGTGACATTGCGCAGGAACGAAGGCGTTACGACGATGCCCGCGGTGATGGTACGCGCCTTTTCCGGATCCAGATTGGGATTGCCGCCCTGGGTCGACTGGATCTGGCCGGCCGCCGGCGCGGGAATCGTGCCGAGCAGGCTTTGCGGTGCACCGACGAGGGTCAGCTGTGCACGACACAGCGATTCGAAGTTGGCACCACGCGCCTGGATCTGCGCCAGGGTTCCCTGGCAAGGATCGCTAGGGCGCGACGTCAACGCCGTGACCTGAGGCTGGAACAGTTCGCCGATGTTCGGCGCACGAACCGCGCGGGTGTAAACGCCACGGAGCTTGAAGTCTTCGACCGGAGCCCAGGTGCCGCCGGCCTTCCAGGTCGTAGCGCCGCCCGACGTCGAATAATCGGCATAACGGATACCGCCATCGAACGTCAGATTGTGGAAGAAGGGCTTGTCCTCGACCAGCGGAATGGCGACTTCGAGGAAGACTTCCTTCGAATTGTACGATCCCGAGAGCGGCAGCGCGGCAGCACCGGCACCCAGAACTTCGCCCGGGATACGCGACGTCGCGTCACCCGCCGAGCCGGCGAAGTAACGGCGATATTCGACGCCGGTCGCAAAGCTGATCGGCGTTTCGGCGAGCGGGCTGCTGAAGCCCAGATCGCCGTCGATCACCGCCTGCGCGTTGGCGAAACTCGTGTTCGCAAAGGCATAGGTCGGGACGTCGATGAAGTTCAGCATCTCTTTCGTGATGCTGCCTTCGGGCCCGAACAGGTTGATCGGGACGCAACCCGGCGCCGAACCCGCCGGACAGCCGAGCACCCCGGAACGGACGCGGCTGAGCAGACCCCAGCCGGTGCGGGCCTGAATCTGGTCCGATTCGCCATAGGAACCCGAAATATCCCACTTGATCGTGCTGGTCAGCGGACCACGCAGACCGGCGGTGCCGTGGAACATGTTGGTGGTCCATTTCTGGACACGCGGACCGGCTTCGGTGAAGCGGCGCAGCACGCCGACGGTCACCGGCGTACCGGCAGCGATCGCCGCGGCGCAATTGGCACCGGCGGGCAGGCCGCCCGGCGCACCGACGGCGGCGTTGCAGAGCACACCGCGCTGTTGTGCCGAAAGGAACGGGCTGTTCAGCGGCACCTGCAGCGCGCTGCCGAAGACACCGGCCGGAGCCAGGTTCACTTCGACGATGCTCTTGACAAACATCGCCTCGGCATAGGCTTCGACCGCCGACGAGACCTGGTAACGGGC
>JAHCKJ010000096.1 GCA_026125835.1 Sphingopyxis sp. | reverse complement strand
GCAATGCGAACGGGACAAGATACAGAAAGGGGGCCAGCTCGCTCCACGACCACAGGCTGACCGGCGGCGATCCTGTTGGCTCCGCGGCGACCGGGACCGATGCCGCCGCGGCAACCGGACCGACCGCCGATCCCCCTGTATGGGACGCCGTGTCGATCGTGGGCACCGCCTCGGCGACCCAGCTCGCAGGCAGCGGCTGCCACAACGGCAGCACCAGCGAAGCGGCGGGCAACACCAACAATGCCAGCAGGCCGATATGGGCGACCAGCGACCGTTCGCCCGCCGACCGCGTCCGCGCCAGCCGCAACAGCGCCAGCGTCAACCCCGCAATCAACGCCGATTTCCAGGCGAAGCCGATCAACATCGCGGTGGTGATCATCATTTCGCCCTCCCTTCGCGCGCCTGCCCGATCAGCTTTTCCAGATCGTCGAGCTCGTCCGCGCTCATCTCGTCCTGCATGCCCAGCAGCGCCGCGGCGGCGCTGGTCGCCGACCCGTTGAAAAACACCCGCACCACCTGGCTCAGCGCCGACTTGCGCGCCGTCTTGTCCGACACGCTCGGGGCATAGACAAAGCCGCGCTCCGATTGCTGGCGCGCCACAAAGCCCTTCGCCTCCAGCCGCTTGAGCATCGCGCGGATCGCCGACCCCGACAGGGCGTCGGACAGCGCCTCGCCGATCTCGGTCACCGTCGACGCACCGCGCTCGTACAAAATATCGACGATCTCGCGTTCCCGCGGCGGCAAACTGGACAACATGCGACTCACCCCATGCGCTACATTTGTAGCGTGCTACATTTGTAGCGCGTGCTTGGCAAGGGGTTTTATTCGGGCGACGCAATCGCCTGCCGTCGCTGCATGCAGCCGCTTTCCCAACCCGCGTCGCCACGCGTATAGGAATGCCAAACGGCCAGGAGATTTTGTCCATGCCCATCATCGCCGCCCGTGTTTATCACGACGGCAGGCTCGTTCGCGACATCGGGGCGGACGAAGAACTGCCGGCACATTGCGACCACGGCGATTTTTTCTGGCTCGGTCTGTACGAGCCGACCCCCGGCGAGCTCGAGAGCATTGCCCGGCGCTTCGGCCTTCATCCGCTGGCGGTCGAGGATGCCTTGAAGGGCAGCCAGTTGCCCAAGGTCGAGGTTTACGGCGACCAGCTGTTCGTTGTCGCGCGGACCGCCAACCAGGACCAGGGGCGGATCCAGACCGGCGAAACCGCGATCTTTGTCGGGCGCCATTTCATCATCAGCGTCCGCCACGGATCGGCGCGCGCGCATACCGATGTGCGCGCGCAACTCGAAGCGACCCCGGCGCTGCTCGGCCACGGTACCGACTATATTCTTTATGCCATCGTCGATTTCATCGTCGACGGCTATTTCCCGGTTATCGACGCGATCGAGGACCGGCTGCTCGCGGTCGAGGAAAGCGTGATGGACACGCCGCTCGATGCCGCCGACATCCGGCGCCTGTACGCGCAGCGGCACGAAATCATTCGCTTTCAACGGATCACCGGATTGATGAAGGACGCGGTCAGCAAACTTACTACCGCCGACCTCCCTGTCATCGACAAGCCGGTCCGGCCGTTTTTTCGCGACGTTCTCGATCATCTCAACCGCGCCGATTACCGCCTGACCGGCCTCCGCGACATCGCCGCCTCGGTCATCGACACCAACGGGCTGCTCGAAGCACAGCGGCAAGGCGTCATTACCCGCCAGCTCGCCGCGTGGGCGGCAATTCTGGCCGTCCCGACCGCGATCGCGGGAATCTACGGAATGAACTTCGACTATATGCCCGAACTCGGCTGGACCTTCGGCTACCCGCTCGTGCTGGCGCTGATTTTCGGCGTGTCGGGCGGTCTTTTCTGGCGCTTCAAGAGCATCGGCTGGCTATAGCGCGCCCGGTCAGGCGGTCGCCCCCGTGACACGGGCCATCATCCGGTCCTCCTTGGCAATCCACGGTGCCAGGCTGTCACGCGCCAGTATCGCGTCGCTCCACGCCGCGATCCGCGGATAGGCCGCGGCATCGACCGGCGACCCGCAGTGACGCAAATTCACCAGCGGCGACGCAACCGCCAGGTCGGCCAGCGTCAACCTGTCGCCAACCAGATATCCCGACGCGGGGATGGCGCTTTCCAGATAGGCGAGCAGCTTGGGCAGTTCCTCGGCCTCCGCCTGCGCCGCCGCCGCCAGATCGCCCTCGCGGCCCAGGAATTTTGGCGCCACGATGCGGTTGAAAAACAGCTTGCCGCTGCACGCGGTCAGCACCGTATCGCCAAACTCGTCCCACCAGATCACCTGCCCGCGTTCCTGCGGGTCGGCGGGGATCAGCGCGGGTTCGGGATGCCTGGCTTCCAGATAATGGATGATCGCGCTCGAATCGGCGAGCGTGAAGCCATCGTCCTCCATCGCCGGCATCTTGCCCAGCGGCGACGCCGCGCGAAAGCCGGGGTCGGGGTCCCCGATGCCGACGCCCTTCAACTCGAAGGCGATGTTTTTCTCGCCCAGAAAACCCAGCAACTTGCGCACAAACGGCGACACCAGCGATCCGTAAATGATCATCGCGCTCTCCCATTTTCCTCTGTCCGCCAGCATAGTGAAAAGGTTGCGCTTCACAACCTATTTGCACCAAATTCGCGCCGGCGCGAAATATTCTTGCCAAGCCGCACGCGGCATGGAAGACCGGATGCGCGAGGGGGGCGCTGCTGCGGCAGCCAATAAGGCAGGACATTTGAATGCGCCCGAATTCCTGGGCTGATCGGCTGTTGGCGCTGCTGGTCCGCTTTGTCGGCCTGGTCATCCTGCTCGCAACGCTTGCCGCGGCCGCCGCCAGCTATTTCTACAACCAGGCCGAAGAGGCCGACCGCGCCGAACGCGTCGCGGCACAGATCAACATGCGACTGCGCGACCATGTCGCGGTGCTGGAAGGGGTGCGCGCGCTCTACCAGTCGGACAGCAATGCCAGCGGGCCGGGCATCCGCGCTTACCTGGCCGCGTTGCAACCGCAAATCCACGCGCCTGGGATGGAAGGTGTCGGCATCGCCGCCGCGATGCGCGCCGCGACCCCGGCCGCCGTGGAAGCCAGGCTGCGGGAAAATTACGGTCGCGACATCAAGGTGTGGCCCGCGACCGACCAGTCGGTGGGCTTCGTTGTCGTGCTGGTCGAGCCCTATACCCCGCGCCGCGACGCAGCACTGGGTTTCGACATGTTCAGCGAACCGACGCGCCGCGCCGCGATGCGCCGCGCCTGGCAAACCGGCCAGCCGGCGGCGAGCGGCATCGTCCATTTGGCGCAAGAAAAGGCCGCCACGGTCAAACAGCCGGGTTTCCTGATCTATGTCCCCGTCTATGCCCGCACGGTCAGCGGCGTCGACGGCGCGACGGTGGTGAACGGCAACGGTGCCCGGCCGGTCGAAGCCTTTGTCTATGCGCCGTTCCGGACCGGCGACATGATGCGCGCCGTGCTCGGGCCGCAACTCGACGCGATCGACGGCCTTGAAATCCGGGCCGGCCGCGGCCCGTCGGCGCCGCTGGTATTCCGCAAGGGCGACATGGGCTGGGACGCGCAGGAGCAACTGCTGCAAGTCGCCGACCGCCAGTGGACGATGCGGATTTCGTCGGGCCGTATCCTCGAACGGCTCGGGCGCCCGGTCGCGATCCTGATCTTCGGCATCGCGCTGGCGCTGCTCGCGACCCAGCTCCATCGCGTCCAGCGGCGCCGGATCGACGCGGCGCAGGCGCTCGCCGACGAAAAGGCGCGCCACGCCGAGGATCGGGAACTGATGATCGGCGAAATGGCGCACCGGATGAAGAACGCCTTCGCCCGTATCGGCGCTCTCGCGCGGATCACGCTGCGCGAATCGTCCAGCCTCGATGAATTCGAGACGAAATTCGACGGCCGGATGCGCGCGCTGTCGGACGCCAAGCAGATGCTCGTCACCGGCGCGGTCGATTCCGTCGAGCTGGGCCGCATCGTCCACCGCGAACTCGAACTAGCGGGACGCTCGCAGGACCAGCTTGCGACCATCTCCGGCCCCAAGGTCCGGCTGGACGACGAAGGCGCGCAGGCGTTGTCGCTTGCCATCCACGAATTCGTCACCAACAGCATCAAATATGGCGCGCTCGCCGGACAGGGCGATCTGTCCGTCGGCTGGCGACGCGAGGGCGGCGACATCCTGTTCAGCTGGGTGGAAAGCAATCTCGCCGCAACGCCGCAAATCGAAAGCGAAAGTTTCGGTACGCAGTTCATCCGCACGCTGATCGAACGCCAGCTCAAAGGCAGCTGGGACCGTCGCACCGTCGATCATGGTTTGGCCATCACGATCCGCTGGCCCGACCGGATCGCCGCCGATTGACAAGCCCGCCCCCCGCGGCGACAGACGCGCGGGGTTTCGGCCCCAAACGAGGGGAGAGGCCGCCATGACCGCAAAGATGCTGCGTCCGACATCGTTCGACGTCGCCGAGCGCGCCGGCGTATCGCAATCGACCGTCTCGCGCGCGCTCCGCAATTCCCCCGGCGTCAACGCCGAAACCCGCGCCCGCGTCGCCGCCGCCGCGCGCGAACTCGGCTATGTCGTCGACCGCCATGCCTCGTCGCTGCGCCTGAAAAGCAGCGAGACGATCGCGCTCGTCACCATCTGCCGCCCGGGCGAGGACCGCAGCGCGATCAACCCCTTCTACTTCGCGCTGCTCGGCAGCATCGCCGCCGCGACCTCGGCGCGCGGCTTCAACCTGCTCGTCAGCTTCCAGGAAAGCGAAGCCAATTTCCGCGCCGATTTCGTCGCGTCGGGGCTGGCGGACGCGATGATCGTCATCGGCACCACCAGCAACCGCGCGGCATGGGACTATTTTGCGCAGGCGCAAGCGTCGGGGCTCGACTTCGTGTGCTGGGGCAGCCCGGGCAGTCCCTTCCACTGGATGCGCAGCGAAAATGACGAGGGCGGCCAGCTCGCCGCCGACCATCTCGTCAAACTCGGCCGCCGCCGCATCGCTTTTGTCGGGCCGCAGCAATCGCCGCAGCGCCAGTTCGACGAGCGCCGCGACGGTTTCACCGCGGCGCTTGCGGCGCACGGGATCGCGCCGATCCTCGCGGAACCACCCCCCGCCGCCGACCGCCACGCGCAGGGCGTTGCCGCGGCGCAGGCGCTGCTCGCCGCGCACCCCGACGTCGACGCGGTGTTCGCGGCGTCCGACATGCTCGCGCTCGGCGTGCTGCAGGGACTCAAGGACGCCGGTCGCCGGGTGCCGCACGATGTCGCGCTGGTCGGCTTCGACGGCATCCGCGCCGGCACGCTCGCCGACCCCGCGCTGACCACGCTCGAACCCGATCTCGACGCGGCGGGCGAGGCGCTGGTCGCGATGGCGCTCGAGGATGACGATCGCACCCGCAGCGGTACGCGCATCCCGGTCCGGCTCGTCGTCCGGGGAACCGCCTGACCGATTGCAACATCGGCCTCGCTGTGATGTGACGCACAGAAAAGTAACAGGTCGTTATCCATGACGTTGCTACATTCGGGGACGGAGAGGCAGGCAGTTTGGCGGGTCAGATTTTCATCCAGTTGCTCAACCCCGGCATCGGACTGCTGTTCGCGGTCGCCTTTTTCCTGCTCTGGCTGAACCGGCGCGACCGGTATGTCGCTTATGCCGCGACGGCCTATGCGGCATCGGCGACCGCTTTTCTGATCCTCGACGTCGGTCCGGCGCTGCCTTACGAACTGCACCGCATCCCCGCCAATATCGGCTTCCTGGCCACCGGCGTCTTTTTTGCCGCGGCGATCATCGGTCGCTACGGCTTGCCGATCCCGTGGCGGCCGATGGCGTTGACCTGCGCCGTCGCGATGGTTTTTTTCCTGTGGTTCCTGCTCCGCCAGCCCAGCATCGGTGGCCGCATCCTGTCGGTCAGCATCGGCGCCGCGATCATCGCGATGATGATCGTCGCCGCGCTCTGGCCCATCAAGAAACGCTACCTCGTCGACCGGGTGCTGTTCTGGGTCGCCGCCTTGTCGGTGGTCAACCTGACCGCGCGGCCGATCGTGCTGCTCGCGCTCGGCGGCGGTTTCGACAGCTATGTCGGCTTTCAGCAATCGCTGTATTGGACGACGGTCCAGTTCAGCCAGGCGATGGTCGCGATCGTCGCAGCGATCAGCCTGATGGTGGCCATCGCGATCGACCAGATCAACGAATTGCGCCGCCAGGTCGACGACGACAATCTGTCGGGCCTGCTCAACCGCCGCGGCTTTGAAACGCGCGCCGGTCCGGCGCTCCGCCGCTGTCTCGACGACGACCGCCCGGTCGCCTTGATGATCGCCGACCTCGACCGGTTCAAACAGATCAACGACTCTTATGGCCACGCCGTCGGCGACGCGATCATCGCCGCCTTTGGCGCGCATGTCCGCGCCATCGCGCCGCCCGGGACGATCGCGGGCCGCATCGGCGGCGAGGAATTTGCCCTGCTCGTCCCCGGCGCCGCGATCGACACCGCGCGCCAGTTCGCCGAAGCGGTGCGCACCGGCCTCGCCACCGCCGCCGCCGGGCACATTCCCGCCGCGCTCGTCCCGACGACCAGCATCGGCCTGACCATCGGCTCGCCCGGCGGCAATCTTTCGGCGCTGATGCACGAGGCCGATCAGGCACTTTACGAAGCCAAGCGCACCGGCCGCGACCGCGTCCGCACTTTCACCCCCGCCTCGCTGCGCCTCGCCGCGGGCGGCGGCTGATGCGCCGATGTGATCCGGGTCACCGCCGCCATGGCATCCGCGGCGTAGCGCGTTCATATTGCGCTGCCGCGGGTTGTGGCGCCATGCTACCTTAAAGGCAGGAGATTTTATGAAGTTCGTCGCCGCTACGCTCGCCGCGCTACTCCCCCTGTCGGCCTGTGCCGAGGCGGAAACCCCGAACGCCGAACCGGCCAAAACCGCCGCCAGCGAGCCCAAAATCGCCCCTTCGATCCCGATCAGCGTCAAGGAAGCGCGCCGCGGCCCGGTCGATCTGACGCCCTATGTTGGCAAATATCCCTTCGACGTGGTGAATGGCCACCGCTTCCTCGACCATCCCGCGGTCCAGGCGGCGATCGCGACCGCGGTTCCCGATGCACAGGCGCGCGCGCGGGTCGTCTTTGCCGACAATGGCCTGGGCCTGCCGATCGTCCGCGTCGCGGGCGACCGCATCCTTGCCTGGGGCGGCGCGCGGCGGGCGGAGGATCGATATAATTGGGCGGTGGTCATCGCGCCCGACGGAACGAAGGGCGAGGTCTGCATCTTCGAAGCGGTCGGCGACGACCCCGAACTCTGGTCCGCCGCCTGGTACGTCGCCGGCAAGCCCGCAGTCATGAAACAGGGCGGCTGCCCCTCGTCGGCCGAGGATTACCCGCCTGCTGACATTGTGGCCGGCTAAGCGCGCTGCCAATGCAGGAACGCAAGGGTGCTGACCACAAGGTCAGACCCGGCGAGGCCGACCTGCCCCTGACCACCCCCGTGCATTTACCCACCCCCCGCCGAAGGCGGGCCCCAAAAAAAACCCCCGCGCGCCAACGGC
>JAHCKJ010000095.1 GCA_026125835.1 Sphingopyxis sp. | reverse complement strand
ACCGCGACGGGCAACGCCTTCATTTTGAAGCCCAGCGAGCGCGACCCGTCGGTGCCCGTGCGCCTGTCGGAGCTGTTCCTCGAAGCCGGGATGCCCGAAGGCATTTTCCAGACCGTCCACGGCGACAAGGAAATGGTCGACGCGATCCTCGACCATCCCGACATCGGCGCGGTCAGCTTCGTCGGCTCGTCGGACATCGCCCATTATGTGTACAACCGCGGCGTCGCGAACGGCAAGCGCGTGCAGGCGATGGGCGGCGCGAAGAACCATGGCATCGTCATGCCCGACGCCGATCTCGACCAGGTCGTGAACGACCTCACCGGCGCCGCCTTCGGCTCGGCGGGCGAGCGCTGCATGGCGCTGCCCGTCGTCGTACCCGTCGGCGAGGACACTGCGAACCGCCTCCGCGAAAAATTGATCCCCGCGATCGAGGCGCTGCGCGTCGGCGTGTCGACCGATGCCGAGGCGCATTACGGCCCGGTGGTGACGCAGGCGCATAAGGAAAAGGTCGAAGGCTGGATCCAGAAATGCGCCGACGAAGGCGCCGAACTTGTCGTCGACGGCCGCGGTTTCACCTTGCAGGGCCACGAAAAGGGCTTCTTCGTCGGCCCGACCCTGTTCGACCATGTCACCCCCGACATGGAATCGTACAAGGAAGAAATCTTCGGTCCGGTGCTCCAGATCGTCCGCGCACCCGATTTTGAAACCGCGCTCGAACTGCCGTCGAAGCATCAGTACGGCAATGGCGTGGCGATCTTCACGCGCAACGGCCACGCCGCGCGCGAATTCGCGGCGCGGGTCAATGTCGGCATGGTCGGCATCAACGTGCCGATCCCGGTCCCCGTCGCCTATCACAGCTTTGGCGGCTGGAAGCGGTCGGCGTTCGGCGACACCAACCAGCACGGCATGGAAGGCGTGAAATTCTGGACCAAGGTGAAAACGATCACCGCGCGCTGGCCCGACGGGTCGCCCGATGGCGGTAACGCCTTTGTCATCCCGACGATGGGTTGATCGGTCGCACGGCATGAAACCGGCATCCGCCATCGCGCATTTGCCTCTCGAAGGAGACGAACGATGACGCGATGGATGACGATGCCCGCGGTGTTTCTGCTCGCGGCGTGCGGCAGCGGCGGCGCGGAGAAAGCGGCCGATATGTCGCCAGCCGCCGACACGGTGGCACCGCCGGCTACCGACATGGTCGCGCCGCGGAAGCCAACGGCGCCGAAGGCGGCGAACGACGGAGCAATCCCGGCTGCGATCCGGGGACGCTGGGCCATCGACGCGGCCGATTGCATAAAACGACCGGGAACCGACCTCACCGTGCTGACGATCGATGCGGCGAACCTGCGCTTTCACGAATCGCACGGCGAACTGGCCCGGGTTCGCGAGTCTGACGCGGCCCGCATTGTCGCCGATTACCGGTTCAGCGGCGAGGGGGAGGAATGGGACCGGCGGATGCGGCTCGAGCTTGCCGACGATGGCAGGACGCTGGTCCGCCACGATCTCGACGAGGGTGCCGACGCGCCGTCGATGCGCTATAGCCGCTGCGCCTGACGCTTTTGAAAGGGAGACTGACGATGGAAATTCGCTTGGCTCTGATGGCTGCCGTCCTGCCGCTCACCGCCTGTGCTGCTTACAGCGACGCCCCCGCCGAACCGGCGCCGCCCCCCGCCGACGGGCTCAAGCAATGCAAAGTCGACGCCGTGCAATCCTATGTCGGACAGACCGCGACGCCCGAGCTTGGCGCGCGCATCCTGAAAGAAGCCGAAGGCCGCACGCTGCGCTGGGGTCCGCCGCGCTCGGCGATGACGATGGACTATCGCTCCGACCGCGTGAACATCATGTACGACGACGCCTACAAGATTACGCAGATCACCTGTGGCTGACGGATCGCGGCGCAACCACAGCTCGGCGTCGCCGTTCGAGCCGGTATATGGCTACAGCCGCGCGGTGCGGGTGGGGAACCGGATCGACGTCGCGGGCTGCGCGCCGATCGAACCCGACGGCACCTCGACCGTCGGCGACGCGGGGGTACAGGCGGCGCGCTGTCTGACGATCATCCGCGAGGCGCTGGAGGCACTTGGAGGTTCGCCCGCCGATGTCGTGCGCACACGCATGTATATCACCGACCCCGCCGACGCCGATCTGGTCGGCCATACGCATGGCGCGATGTTCGGCGACATCCGCCCGGCGGCGACGATGCTCGTCATCCCCGCGCTGATCCGCCCCGAGTGGAAAGTCGAAATCGAGGCCGAAGCCATCATCACAGAGAAGACCGCATGACCGACCAGTTCCAGCTGACCGACGACCAGCTCGCCATCCAGGATATGGCGCGCAAATTCACCGCCGACCGCATCACGCCCTTTGCGGCCGAGTGGGACGAGAAAAGCCATTATCCGGTCGAGGTGTGGAAGGCCGCGGGCGAGCTCGGCTTCGGCGCCATTTACGTGGCCGAGGAATCGGGCGGGATCGGGCTCGGTCGGCTCGAAGCCGCGCTGATCATGGAGGCGATGGCCTATGGCTGTCCCGCGACCAGCGCCTATGTGTCGATCCACAATATGGCGACGTGGATGATCGACCGCTTCGGCGGCGCGGCGATCAAGGACCGCTTCCTGCCAAGCCTTGTCAGCATGGACAAGATCGCAAGCTATTGCCTCACCGAACCCGGGTCGGGCTCCGACGCCGCGGCGCTCAAGACGACGGCCCGGAAAGACGGCGACCATTATGTATTGAACGGCACGAAGCAGTTCATTTCGGGCGCCGGGGTCAACGACATCTATGTCTGCATGGTCCGCACCGGCGGGGAAAAGTCGAAGGGCATTTCCTGCCTCGTCATCGAAAAGGACACGCCGGGTTTGAGCTTCGGCGCGCCCGAGAAAAAGCTCGGCTGGAACGCGTCGCCCACCGCGCAGGTGATCTTCGAGGATTGCCGCGTGCCGGTCGAAAATCTCGTCGGCGCCGAGGGCGACGGTTTCCGCTTCGCGATGGCGGGGCTCGACGGCGGCCGCCTCAACATCGGCGCCTGCTCCTTGGGCGGGGCGCAGCGCTGCCTCGACGAAGCGATCGCCTACACCAAGGACCGCCAGCAGTTCGGCCAGCCGATCGCCGATTTCCAGAACACCCAGTTCATGCTTGCCGACATGGCGACCGACCTCGAAGCATCGCGCGCGCTGCTCTATATGGCGGCGGCGAAAGTCACCGCGAACGCCCCCGACAAGTCGCGCTTCTCGGCGATGGCCAAGCGGCTCGCGACCGACAATGGCAGCAAGATCGTCAACGACGCGCTGCAATTGTTTGGCGGCTACGGCTATTTGCGCGACTATCCGATCGAGCGTTTCTGGCGCGACCTGCGCGTCCATTCGATCCTCGAGGGCACCAACCAGGTCATGCGGATGATCGTCGGAAGGGATTTGTTGCGGCAATGACCGAAGATATTATCGTAAGCGTCGAGGGCCGCGTCGGCTGCCTGTCGCTCAATCGTCCCAAGGCGATCCACGCGCTGAACCTCGCGATGTGCGAAGCGATGATCGACGCGCTCGTCAGATGGCGCGACGATGACGCCATCGAAGCCGTCATTATCGACCATAGCGAGGGCCGCGGCTTCTGCGCCGGGGGTGACATCCGCATGCTGGCGGAGAGCGGCGCCAAGGACGGCGTCGAAGCCCGTGCCTTCTTCCACACCGAATATCGCCTCAACCATCTGCTGTTCAGTTACCCCAAGCCCGTTGTCGCCTTTATGGACGGGATCACCATGGGCGGCGGGGTCGGCATTTCGCAGCCCGCGAAATATCGCGTCGCGACCGAGCATACGCGCTTTGCCATGCCCGAGACGGGGATTGGCTTGTTCCCCGACGTCGGCGGCGGCTGGTACCTGCCGCGGCTCGAAGGCCGCGTCGGGGTGTTTCTCGCGCTCACCGGGGCGCGGCTTGACGGTGCCGAATGCCTCGCGCTCGGCCTCGCGACGCATTATCTGCCGTCGGAGAAGCTCGCCGAAGCGAAGGAGCGCATCGCGCAGCATCCCGACCGCATCGGCGGCATCCTGGGCGAGCTGTCGGTCACCGCGCCGCCCGCTGCGATCACGCATCAGATCGACAAGATCAACCGGCTGTTCGCCAGCGACACCTATGAAGACATTCTCGCCGCGCTCGAAGCCGACGGCGGCGAATGGGCAACGAAGGAACTCGCGGCGCTGGACAGCAAGTCGCCACAGACGTGCAAGGTCGCGCTCCGCCAGCTGAAGGAAGGCGGCGCGATGCACGACTTCGCGGCGCAGATGACGCAGGAATATGCGATCGGCAGCCGCGTCGTTCAGATGCACGACTTCCTCGAAGGCGTCCGCGCGCTGATCATCGACAAGGACAACAGCCCGAAATGGAATCCGCCGACGCCCGAAGCGGTGACCGACGACTGGATTGACGCGATCTTTGCGCCGTTGCCCGATGATGAGAAATGGACGCCGCTCGCCTAGATCGTCGCCCCCGCGAAGGCGGGGGCCGGTTGCGGCATAACGCCAACGGCCCCCGCCTTCGCGGGGGCGACGGAGACTGAAATGACCTACGAAACCCTCCTCGTCGAAACGCGCGGCGCCGTCACGCTGGTGACGCTCAACCGCCCGCAGGCGCTCAATGCGCTGAACTCGGGTGTACTCGACGACCTGATCGCCGCCTTCGCGGCGTATGAAGCCGACCCCGGCCAGCGCTGCGCGGTGCTCACGGGCTCGGGCGAAAAGGCGTTTGCCGCGGGCGCTGACATCAAGGACATGGCCGACAAACCGGCGTCCGATTTCTACCTTGAAGACTTCTTCTCGAAATGGACTAGCGACTTCGTGAAGAAGGTTCGCAAGCCGTGGATCGCCGCGGTCAACGGCTTCGCGCTGGGCGGCGGCTGCGAGCTCGCGATGATGGCCGACTTCATCATCGCGTCGGACAAGGCGAAATTCGGCCAGCCGGAAATCAAGCTCGGCGTCGCGCCGGGCATGGGCGGGTCGCAGCGACTGACCCGCGCGATCGGGAAGGCCAAGGCGATGGAAATGTGCCTGACCGGCCGGATGATGGACGCCGCCGAAGCCGAACGCTCGGGGCTGGTGGCGCGCGTCGTTGCGCATGAGACCTTGATCGACGAAGCCGTAAAGACCGCGACCGTCATCGCCGCAATGCCGCCGATGGCCGCGATGGTGAACAAGGACATGGTCAACGCCGCGTTCGAAACGACGCTCGACCAGGGGCTGATCTACGAACGCCGTCTGTTCCAGATCCTCGCCGCGACCGAGGACAAGGCCGAAGGCATGGCGGCGTTCATCGAAAAGCGCGAAGGCGTGTGGAAGGGGCGCTGACATGAAAATCGCATTCATCGGACTCGGCAATATGGGCGGCGGGATGGCCGCGAACCTGGCGAAAGCGGGGTATGAGGTGCGCGCCTTCGACCTTAGCGAAGAGGCTCTCGCGCGCGCCGTCGAGGCAGGCTGTAACCGCGCCGCGTCGGCTGTCGAAGCGGTAACGGGCGCTGACGCCGTAGTGACCATGCTCCCAGCGGGCAAGCATGTCGCAGCTGTGTATCAGGAAGCTGTTTTCCCGCATGCCGCCGACGGCACCCTGTTGCTCGATTGCTCGACCATCGACGTTGCAACAGCACGGAGCAACATCGAAGCCGCCGCCAATGCTGGCCTTGTCGCGGTCGACGCACCGGTGTCGGGCGGCATCGCCGCGGCCAATGCGGGGACGCTGACCTTCATGGTCGGCGGCACCGGTGACGGCTTCGCGCGCGCCGAACCGATCCTTGCGAAAATGGGCAAGGCGGTGATCCACGCCGGCGAGGCGGGCGCGGGGCAGGGCGCGAAGATCTGCAACAACATGCTGCTCGGCGCGTCGATGATCGCGACGTGCGAGACGCTGGCGCTCGCGCAGAAGCTTGGACTCGATCCGCAGAAATTCTTCGACATCGCCAGCGTGTCGTCGGGGCAATGCTGGTCGCTGACCAGCTATGCACCGCTGCCGGGTGTCGGCCCGACGACCCCCGCCGACAATGATTACAAGGGCGGGTTCGCCGCGGCGCTGATGCTCAAGGATCTGCGCCTCGCGTTGGAGGCGGCGGCGAGCGTCGATGCCGATGTCCCGATGGGAACGAAAGCGCGCGAGCTGTACGAAGCCTTTGTTGCGGCGGATCGGGATGGTCGCGATTTTTCGGCGATTATCCAGACGTTGCAGGGCTGAGCCGATCCTCCCCGTAGCGGGGAGGATCGACTCAGTAAAAATCCGCCGTCTGGCCGCCGTCCTTGCGCTCGGTCCGGTGCAGCTGCGTCGGCGCCTTGCGGTCGCCGGTGTGCACTTCGATCCGGCCATCCACCCGTCGTATCTCGGCAGGCGCCAATATGCGCGCCCGCGCCACGGCCACCGCGCTTGCTGGCGGCGGCGGGGCGGCGACCGGAACGCTGCCCGTGAGCAGCAACAGGGCGAGAAACGACATGGCCGTCATGCTCTGCCCTAACGACAGGTGTTGCCAGCGCTTTAACCCTGAATCGCAACTATTTGCGTCCCCCTGCGGCGGCGATCGCCCAAAGCAAAAGCCGTCTGCCCCGCGCCGGGACAGACGGCCTGCTGATTATAATCTAAAACGGGTCTAGAACCCGCTCTTCGCCTCGGCCTTTTCCTTGAGCAGCGGCGCGATTTCGAACCCGTGCTTTTCCAGCGCCGCGACGATCTTGTCGGTGCCTTCCAGCCCCGCCCAGAACATCGGGCCGCCGCGATAGACCGGCCAGCCATAGCCATAGATCCACACGACATCGATGTCCGACGCGCGCTGCGCCTTGCCTTCGGACAGGATCAGCGCGCCTTCGTTGACCATTGGATACAGCGTGCGTTCGATAATCTCCTGATCGGTGATGTCGCGCTTCTCGACGCCTTCCTTGGCGCGAAACTCCTCGATGATCTCGGCAACGCGCGGACTTTCCGACGGATTGCGCTTTTCGTCATAATCGTAAAAGCCCGCTTGCTTCTTCTGCCCCCAGCGGCCTTCGGCGGCGAGCGCGTCGCGGATGCTTTCGATGCGGTTGGGGTCGCGGTGCCAGCCGATGTCGACGCCCGCCAGGTCGCTCATCTGGAACGGCCCCATCGGCATGCCGAATTCGACGTGCACCTTGTCGACCTGCGCCGGGGTCGCGCCTTCGAGCAGCAGCTTCATCGCTTCCATCTGCCGCGGTTTCAGCATCCGGTTGCCGATGAAGCCGTCGCACACGCCCGCGACCACGGCGACCTTGCCGATTTTCTTGCCGATTGCCATTGCGGTGGCGAGCGCGTCGGGCGCGGTCTTCTCGCCGCGCACGACTTCGAGCAGCTTCATGACATTGGCAGGCGAGAAGAAGTGCATGCCCAGCACGTCGCCGGGGCGGCTCGTCGCGGTCGCGATTTCGTCGATGTCGAGATAGGAGGTGTTCGACGCGAGGATCGCGCCGGGTTTGGCGATCGCGTCGAGCTGCTTGAACACCGACTCCTTGACCGAGAGTTCCTCGAACACGGCTTCGATGACGAGGTCGGCAT
>JAHCKJ010000094.1 GCA_026125835.1 Sphingopyxis sp. | reverse complement strand
AGGATCGGTGCCACCGCCATGGCGCCGCTATGGCAAGGGCTTGCCACGGCGGCAAGCGCGCTATCCGCCGTCGCCCGCGATATTGGCGGCGAACCGCGGCACGGTGGGGCGCTGCGCCGCGTCGGGCAGGTCGAAAACCACCCGCTTGTTCGGGAAATCGATCTCGATCCGGTCGAACAGCGACAGCGCGTCCATCCCCAGCAGCAACGCCGGCCGGTCGTTCAGCCCCAGCGCGCGAAAGGCCTGGCTGTCAGCAAAGCTGACGTTCAGATCGTTGACGTCCATGCCGTTGATGACGATGCGCTTGATTGCGGTCCGCATCGCCGGAACCGCCTCGCCGGTCACCGCGCCCAACTCGGTCGCGACAAAGGGAAAACGGTTGGCCCGCCGCTCGGCGACCAGCTGCTGCAACGCCGGATTGCCGACGCTGGTCTGTGCGCCGGTGTCGACGATTACATCGATGCGCCGACCGCTCAGCCGCGCGTCGGACAGGATCAGGCGCCCCGCCGAATTGCGCGCCGACACGACGATCGCGTCGTCGTCGTTGATGATCGGCGGCGCCCGCCGCCGCGTTTCGCGAATTTCCATCTTTTCCTTGCGGAAATCGATCAGCACCCGCCGTTCCTCCAGCATGTCGACGCCGATCAGCCCCGCCGCCCCGATGTGGCGGCCATGAAAGGCCGGTGCGTCGACCGCGGCAAGGTGCAGGTTCGACATTTGCAGCGCGGCCACGCGAAAGCTGGGCACCGTCGCCGATCCGCCGATCGTCGCCATGCGCAATTTTGCCCCTTCGACCAGTCCGAGCCGCATCGCCAGTTCGCGGGCGATCACCGTCCGTTCGGCGCCGGTATCGACCAGAAAGGCAAAGGGCCCCTGGCCGCCGATGGTCACCTGCACCGACATGCGGCGCGTCGCATCCAGGTCGAACGGCTGGATGAACGGCACAATCTCGCTCGCCATTTCGGGAGGAGCGGGCGGATCCGCCGCGACGGGGGCAGGGGACGGCGGCGTGGCCGCGCTCGGGCTGGCGCCGACCGGGACCGGCGCGGCGACCAGTGCCGCCCAGACCATCGACCGCCTCAAAAGGTGGGTCATCGCAGGCATCCTCGGTATATTTTGCGTCATCCTACGCCTCTTGCCGCGGTGCGGCAAGCGAAGTCGGTGCCCGGCCCCGGGGCTCAGCCGACGCGCATCGCGGCGTCGGCCAGGCTGTCCGCCAGTTCGCCGAGCAACGCGTCGTCGACGTCGGCGCCCGCGACGCTTTCGCGGCCGATCAGGACCAGCACCGGAACCGCCAGCGGGCTGATCCGCTCCAGCGTCCGGTGGACCATCGTTCCGGCCGCGCGGTCGAGCAGGTCGCCGAGCCGCGCGACATCGGTCAATCGCTCGCGCGCATCGGCCCACGCCGCCTCGAGCAGCAGATGGTCGGGTTCATATTTGCGCAGCACGTCAAAGATCAGGTCGGTCGAAAAGGTCACCTGCTTGCCCGTCTTGCGTTTGCCGGGATGCTGGCGCTCGATCAGGCCGCCGATCACCGCGACCTCGCGGAAGGCGCGCTTGAGCAGATGCGAATTTTCGACCCATTCGACGAATTCGTCCGACAGGATTTCGGCGTCGAACAGCATCGCGGGGTCGGTCACCGGTTTCAGCGACCAGATCGCCAGCGCATAGTCCGACGCGACAAAGCCGAGCGGCTGCATGCCCGCGCGTTCCATCCGCTTGGTCATCAACATGCCGAGCGACTGGTGCGCGTTCCACCCCTCGAACGGATAGGCGACGAGATAATGATTGCCCTCGTGCGGGAAGGTTTCGACGAGCAGCTCGCCGCCGCGCGGCAGCACCGAACGCAGCGCCTGCATTTCCAGCCAGAAACGGACATCGTCGGGAAAGCGCGTCCAGCTTGCCGGATCGGCCAGAAACGCCCGCACCCGGTCGGCGAGCCGCGTCGACAGCGCCATGCGTGCGCCGACATAGGAGGGGATGCGCGCCGGTTTGCTCGTCGCGCGCACAAGGATGTCGGTATCGCGAATCCCCTCGACTTCCAGGCTGAGCCCGGCAAAGGCAAAGGTGTCGCCGGGCACCAGCGTACTCGCGAAATATTCCTCGACGCTGCCCAGCCGCCGCCCGTTTTTGAACCGCACGTCGAGCGTCGGCGCATCGACGATGATGCCGGCATTCAGCCGGTGCTGCGCCGCCAGCCGCGGGTGCGCGATGCGCCACCCTCCCTTGCCGTCGGGGGCGAGGCGCCGGAAGCGGTCATAGCTTTTCAGCGCATAACCACCGTCGCGGACAAAGCCGAGCAGGCGGGCGAACAGCGCTGCATCGATCCAGCGATAGGGCGCCGCCGAACGGATCTCGGCCAGCAGCGCATCCTCGTTGAACGGCGCCGCGCACGCCATCGCCATCACATGCTGCGCCAGCACGTCGAGCGCGCCGGGGCGAAAGCGGTCGGCGTCGCGCTCGCCCGCCTCGACCGCGTCGAGCGCCGCCTGCGCCTCCAGATATTCGAACCGGTTGCCGGGAACGATCAGCGCCTTGCTCGGCTCGTCGAGCCGGTGGTTGGCGCGGCCGATGCGCTGGAGCAGCCGCGACGATCCCTTGGGCGCGCCCATCTGGATCACGCAATCGACGTCGCCCCAGTCGAGCCCGAGGTCGAGGCTCGAGGTCGCGACGAGCGCGCGCAGCCGCCCCTCGGCCATCGCCGCCTCGGCCCGCTGGCGCGCCTCGCGGTCGAGGCTGCCGTGGTGGATCGCGATCGGCAGCGACAGATCGTTGACCTTCCACAGCTCCTGAAAGATCAGCTCGGCGAGCCCGCGGGTGTTGCAAAAGATGATCGTGGTGCGGTTCCTGGCGACCTCGGCCATCACCTGGTGCACCGCATAACGCCCCGAATGCCCCGCCCACGGCACCGCGCCTTCGGGCAGCAGGATCCGGATATCGGGATCGGCGCCCGCTTCGCCCTCCACCAGCGTCACGCTTTCGGCATCGCTGTCCGGCGCCAGCCAGGCGCGATAGGCATAGGTATCGGCGATCGTCGCCGATAGGCCGACGCGGCGCAGCCCGGGCGCGATCCGTTGCAACCGCGCGAGCGCGAGGCTGAGCAAATCGCCGCGCTTGCCCGGCGCAAAGGCGTGGATTTCGTCAATCACTACCGTCTTCAGGTCAGCGAACATCGTGAAACTGTCGGGATAGGAAATGAGCAGCGACAGCGATTCTGGCGTCGTCAGCAGGATGTTCGGTGGACGGCTGCGCTGGCGCGCCTTCTTGTCCGACGACGTATCGCCGCTGCGGCTCTCGACGCTGATGGCGAGGCCCATGTCGGCGATCGGGCCGAGCAGGTTGCGCTCGACATCGGCGGCGAGGGCTTTCAGCGGCGACACATACAGCGTGTGCAGCCGGTCGGTCGGATGCTTTGCCAGATCGACAAGCGTCGGCAGAAACCCCGACAAAGTCTTCCCCGCTCCCGTCGCCGCGACGAGCAGCGCATGCTCGCCGCGCGCCCCCGCGCCAAGCATATCCGCCTGATGCCGCCTGAGCCGCCACCCGCGCGCGGCAAACCAGTCGGCAAAGGCAGGGGGGAGCGCCATGCCGCCGTCGTGTCACAGGCGCATCGCGCGGGCAACTATGCTACGCACCCGGCATGACCGATCTTCAACAGCATATCGACGAGGCGATGGCGCTGGCCGCCGCACAGCTCGGCAAAGGGCGCGTCGCCGGTTACATCCCGGCGCTCGCCAAGGTCGATCCGGGCAAGCTCGGTTTCGCGCTCGCGCTGCCCGACGGCACCATCCACACCGCGGGCGATGCCGACGAAGCCTATTCAATCCAGTCGGTGTCGAAAGTGTTCACGCTGGCGCTCGCGCTGCGCCGCGTCGGCAGCGACCTGTGGACCAGCGTCGGGCGCGAGCCGTCGGGCAGCGCGTTCAATTCGGTCGTCCAGCTCGAAAGCGAACAGGGCATCCCGCGCAATCCGTTGATCAACGCGGGGGCGATCGCCACGACCGACCGGCTGATCGACGGGCGCAGCGGCGATGCCGTCGTGGACGAGATCGTCGATTTCATGCGCGCTCGCGCCGGCGATGACCGTGTCGCAATCGACTTTGACGTCGCATCGTCCGAATCCGAAACCGGCGCCCGCAACCGCAGCCTCGCCCATTTCATGGACGCTTTCGGCAACCTCCGACATCCCGTCGAAACCGTCGTTGGCGTCTATTTCCGCCAATGCGCGATTGCGATGAGCTGCCGGCAGCTCGCCCGCGCCGGGCTGTTCCTCGCGATGGAGGGCCGCGACCCGCTCACCGGCGAGCAGCTGGTCGAGCCGCACCGCGCGCGGCGCATCAACGCGATCATGATGCTGTGCGGTCACTACGACAACAGCGGCGAATTCGCTTTCCGCGTCGGCCTGCCGGGCAAAAGCGGCGTCGGCGGCGGCATATTGTGCATCGCGCCTGGGCAGGGCTCGATCGCGGTGTGGTCGCCGGGGCTCAACGAGGCCGGGACGTCGCTCGCGGGCGCCGCCGCGCTCGAACATTTCGCCTATGCGGCGGGGTGGTCGGTGTTCGACTGAGCGACGGCGAGCGAATGGCAGAGATGAGGTACTGAACTGTCATTTCTTCGAGACGATTAAGTGCATATGATAAGGGTAGGATTCGCTATCATCCCATCGAGAATCCGGCTCCGTGGGCAGACGCTACTGCCGCCGATCTTCGCAGCTTCAATTGGCATACCGGAGAAGCGGAGTTTGTTTTCCTCGAAGATCAACGGCAAGTGCTCATCGTGTGGTTTGACGGGCAGTGTATCGTCCGAATGTTGGATGAGTTACCACTCAGCACTGAAGGCGATGGGGACAGGGAAGGGTTGGTGCCCCACCATTTCGCCTACCGAGTGGAAGGGGATCCCTTTTACGAAGCGCAGTCTGAGGTTTGGCGAGACCTTGAACGATCGCCAAGCCACTATCGGTTTCTAACGGGCGGTGGGTGTTTGGATGTCATTGCCAAGGCGATCCCTCGATTCACCTTAGTCTCAAGTTAACGTCCGCAACTCGACCTTACCCTATGCCCGTCAATCGTCGCCCAGCAGCGCCAGCTTCACGCGCGCGGTGCCGCTGCGGTGCATCCCGATTTCGCGCGCGGCGGCGTGGCTGACGTCGATCACGCGGCCGCGATGAAAGGGGCCGCGGTCGTTGATGCGCACCACGACGCTGTCACCATTGGCGGTGTTGGTGACGCGGACCAAACTGCCGAAGGGCAGGGTGCGGTGCGCCGCGGTCAGCTGGCCGGGATCGAAGCGTTCGCCGCTGGCGGTGCGGTTGCCCGCCAGTTCGCGGCCGTAATAGCTCGCCGTACCGCCGTCGATTTCGGTTTCGTCGGCGATATCGACGACCGCGCTGTCGTCGTCCCGAACGTCCTGTGCCGTCGCCGAAACGGTGAGCAGAAGCGGTATCAGCATGGCAGAAACGGCCCGCATGACATCATCCCCTTGTCAGAGGAGGCGCCAAGAGCAGCGGCGGCGCGCCGGAGCAAGCCGTCGCGCGTTAAACGGACATGATTTTGCGTCCGGACGTGCATTTCTGCGCCGTTCCGGTGGAACGACTGGTGAAATCACACGTCGAGATTGGCCACCGACAAGGCGTTGGTCTGGATGAAATCGCGCCGCGGTTCGACCTCGTCGCCCATCAGCCGTTCGAATATCTCGTGCGCGACGTCGGCCTGTTCGGCCTCGACGCGCAGCAGCGAGCGGTTGGCGGGATCGAGCGTCGTTTCCCACAATTGTTCGGCATTCATTTCGCCCAACCCCTTGTACCGGCTGATCGCCAGGCCTTTGCGGCTGTGTGCAAAAATCGCCTCGAGCAGTTCGGACGGACGGGTGATCGCGCTCGCGCGGGTGCCGGCGGTAACGGGGCTTTCGCTATCCGGCGCCTCGTCCGCCGCTTCGGCCTCGGCAATCGCGCCGCCCGGTTTGACCAGTCGGCCGGGGCGGGCATAGGTTTCAGCCTGTTCGGCGGCGAGCTTGTGCAGGCGGCGCGCTTCCTGGCTGGCGAGGAACCCGGCGTCGATTGCATGGTGATCGCTGACCCCGCGCCAGCGGCGTTCGAGCATATAGCCGCCGCCTGCGACGGCCTCGACCGTCCACATGGCTTCCCCGCCGCCGGTGAGCGCCCGTTCGGCGCCATTAAGCCAGTTCGCCGCAACCGCGGCCGCACTCTGGCGCCCTGCCGGATCCAGATCGGGGTCGAGTGCGCCGGTCAGCGCCAGCGCCTCGACCAGCGCGTGGTCCAGGCAGCGCGGCACGTAACGCATCAGCGCGCGCAGCCGCCGCCCGTGATCGATCAGCGACCGCAAATCGGCGCCCGAACGCGCGCCGCCCGCTGTTTCAAGCAGCAGGGCATCGATCCCCGCATCGACCAGATAATTTTCGAGCGCGGTGTCGTCCTTCAGATACACCTCGCTCCGCCCCTTTGCGACTTTATAGAGCGGCGGCTGGGCGATGTAGAGATGCCCGTTCTCGATAATCTCGGGCATCTGGCGATAGAAAAAGGTGAGCAGCAGCGTGCGGATATGCGCGCCGTCAACGTCGGCGTCGGTCATGATCACAATCTTGTGATAGCGCAGCTTTTCGAGGTTGAATTCGTCGCGGATGCCGGTGCCGAGCGCCTGGATCAGCGTACCCACCTCCTTTGACGAGATGATGCGGTCGAAACGCGCGCGTTCGACGTTCAGAATCTTGCCCTTCAAGGGCAGGATCGCCTGCACATGCCGGTCGCGGCCCTGCTTCGCCGATCCACCTGCCGAGTCCCCCTCGACGAGAAAGAGTTCGCACTTGGCAGGATCGCGTTCCTGGCAATCGGCGAGCTTGCCGGGCAGGCTGGCAATATCCATCGCGCCCTTGCGACGGGAAATTTCGCGGGCCTTCTTGGCCGCTTCACGGGCGACGGCAGCGTCGATCACCTTCTGCAGCACCGCCTTGGCATAGGCGGGATTTTCCTCGAGCCATTCGGTCATCCGGTCGGCCATCAGGCTTTCGAGCGGCTGGCGGACCTCCGACGAAACCAGCTTGTCCTTGGTCTGCGAACTGAATTTGGGGTCGGGCAGCTTGACCGAGACGATTGCGGTGAGCCCTTCGCGCATATCCTCGCCGGTCAGGCTGACCTTTTCCTTCTTGAGGATGCCGGACTTCTCACCATAGCCGTTCAATGTGCGCGTCAGCGCGGCGCGGAAAGCGGCGAGGTGGGTGCCGCCGTCGCGCTGCGGGATGTTGTTCGTGAAACACAGCACATTCTCGTAATAGCTGTCGTTCCATTCCAGCGCGACATCGATGCCGATGCCGTCGCGCTCGCTGCTGATCGCGATCGGGTCGGGCAGCAACGCATTCTTGTTGCGGTCGAGATATTTGACGAACGCCGCGATGCCGCCCTCGTAGAACAGGTCGTGGCTGACATGCTCGGCATGGCGCGCGTCGACGAGCTTGATCCGCACCCCCGAATTGAGGAAGGCGAGCTCGCGGTAGCGATGTTCGAGCTTCTCGAAATCGAACTCGGTGACATTCTTGAACGTCTCGGTCGACGCCATGAAGGTCACGCGCGTGCCCTTCTTGCCCGCCGGGGCGGGGCCCGTGACCTTGAGCGGCGCGACCGAATCGCCATGTTCGAAACGCATCCAATGTTCTTCGCCGTCGCGCCAGATCGT
>JAHCKJ010000093.1 GCA_026125835.1 Sphingopyxis sp. | reverse complement strand
ATCGCCGACCGCGCAATATCGGCCATCACCGACAGCGCCAGCCGTTTCAGATCCTCGAACCCCAGCTTGCCGCTGACAATCGCGCGGGACAGTGCGTTTTCGATCCGCCGCCCCGCAGCGTCGGCGCCCGACCCCAGCGCCCCCTCCAGCTCGCCGCGCAATGCCGCCACCTCGCGCCGGAACGCCCCGGTGTCGGCGCGCACCGCCACCACCATCTCGTCGATCTCATCCATCGGGAAATTGCTCCATCAGTGCCGCCAGCGTCGCGCCGTCGACCACCCCCGCGCCATCCGCATCGACCCACCCCGCCAGCACCGCCCGCACATCGGCAGGCGTCGCCGCCCAAAACGCATCGGGCGACCACCCCGCCACCCGCGCCATCACGCCCAGCAGCCGCACGGCGTAGGGTCCGAAAGCCTGCCCGCCTGCCGCCTCGGTTCGGGAACTCATCCTTGCCCACTCCCCAAGCGCCGGTTCAAAGGGATCTCACACCAAGACACAAAGGCACGAAGAAGAAACTGTCGCGGCGAAGCCGCATCCAAAGCCACTTCGCCGCGGCATGACCCGGCCGCCGCGTGACCGGCTAACGCATCGCCAATCACGACATCTTTGTGCCTTTGTGGCTTTGTGTGAGATCCTTCTTTTTTCTTGCTCAAGCGAAAGCGCTCACCGCCCCGCCAGTATCTGCCCCAGCAGCGCGCGCAGCGCCGGGGTCACCGCCGCCAGCCCCTGCGTCACCACCGCCTCGCCGACCGCCTCGCGCGTCAGCGCCTCGGGCCGGTCGCGCACACAATGCCAGAACAAAGAAGCCAGCTCGCCCAGCCCCAGCCGCCCGTCCGCCGCGCGCTCGACCAGTGCGAACAGCGGCCCCAGCTCGGCCTCCGCCGCGACCAGCGCCGCAAAACTCGGGCGCAGCACATAGGTCCGGTCGCCAACGCGCAGCTCCGCCTCGCCGCGCAGGGAATTCGCCGCCGCGCTCACAGGCTCGCCACCGCGCCGCTCGATTCCAGGTTCAGCGTGTAATTGCGCTCGCCATTATAATCGCCGGCATAGTCCAGCCGGGTGACCAGGAACCGCCCGCGCAGCCGCTCGCCGCTTTCGAAACTCAGCTCGTAATCGTCGATCGTCCCCGCCAGCGCATGGCCGCGCACCCGCACTTCCGCCGCCGACCCGGTAAAGATCCCCGCCGCGCTCACCGAAACCGATCGCACCCCGGCGCCCGAAAGCAAGCTACGCCAGCCGCCCGAATCCTTGGTCGTGACGTTCACCGCCTCTCCGTTCACCGACAATTGCGTCGTCCGCAAACCGGCGACTGTCGCATAGGTCGGCGGCGCCGCGCCATTGCCGACCTTGAGCAGAAAAGCGCTCCCATTTTCCATCGCCATCGTCTAATCTCCTCACCATAAAATCATGCGTAAACGGGGAGTCGCAGGATGCTCGTCACAACATTGGTTTTCGCCGCCATGATCCAGTCGCCGGCCGTCGAAACGTCGCGCGCCGCTTTCACCAAATGCCTTCGCAACGACATGAAAAAGGCGCTCGAGGCCAAGGTCGAAGAGGTCGAATATCAAATGGCGCTGAAAGCGAACTGCAGCGCCGAACGCGACGCGTTCCGCAAGGCGCTGATCGCGCTCGGCCGCTCGGGCGGCGATTCCGAAAAGGTCGCCGCCGAAGACGCCGACATGCAGATCGAGGATTACCACGCCAGCTTCACCGACAAGTTCAAGGATTATAAATCCAACAACACGCTGCCGGGTGATTGAGGATCGCTCCCCTCCCCTGAAGGGGAGGGGCTTATGTCACCCCACCAAACACCGGCACCGCACGATCACCTCGTGCCGCCACCCGCCGTCACGCACGAACGCAAACCGCGTCCGCACCACCCGCGCGCTGACCACCGACCAGCCATCGGCTACTCCGCGCAGCCCCGCGACCACGGCATCAATCCGCCCCGCGGCCACATCGTCAACCGCGCCACCGATACCAACCAGCACCAACGTCAACCGCACCTCGCGCCCCGCCCGGTCCTTGGTCCCCCAATCGATCCCCTCGGCACCAGCAACGGAAACATAGGGCGCGCTCACTCGCGGCGGAATGCCGTCAAAAATCCCGTGCACCAGCGCTGCCAGTTCGCCATCGCCCGCCAGCAGCGTCAGCGCCTTCGCGCGCACCGCCCGCTCGGCGCCGCTCATCGCCGGCTGCCCAGGCGCAGCGCCCGCCACGGCTGCCACAGCGCCGCGATCGCTGCGGGCGGCGGCGGAACCTCCTTCGCGTCGCGCGCCTCGTACAGATGCTGCGTCATCCGCACGATGCCGTGCCGGATCGCCTCGGGCACATCCGCGCCCGTCTCCGCCATCCCGGCGCGATAGGTCGCGCGCACCCGCGCCGCCCCGTGCTGCGGCGCGATCATCAGCCGCCCCGCGCCATCCGGCGCCAGCGATAGCCGGTAATCGCCGACTGCCAGCACCGTCTCGCTACCGTCCGCCGCCACCATCCGCACCTCGTCGACTGCGACCACCGGCCGCACGCTCAGCCGCGCCGCGCCCTGCATCACCGGCACCAGCTCGCTGCCCGATCGCCGCACCAGCCACTGGCCGACGAAAGCCTCGCAAATCCCCGTTGCGGCGCGCAGCAGCGGTTCGACCACCGCATCGTCGCTCGCACCGCCCATCCGCAGCCACCCGCGCGCTTCGTTCAGGCTCACCGGGGACGCCCCCGGCACCAGGCTCATCGTCATCGCCATGTCTCCATCAAGAAAAGTCAGCGCCCGGTCCGCCCCGAAAGGGGGTAGGGAGCATGGACCGGACGCCCATCGCGCCTCAGATCAGCTGGCGGCGAATTTCATCAGCTTGATGGCCTGCGAATCGATGATCGCGCCGCCGACCCTTTTGGTTGCATAAAAATGCACGAACGGCTTGTTGCTGAACGGATCGCGCAGGATGCGCGTCTCGCCGCGGTCGGCGACCAGATAACCGGCGCGGAAATTGCCGAACGCGATCGACAGGCTGTTCGCCGCCACATCGGGCATGTCCTCGGCCTCGACCACCGGATACCCCAGCAACGTCGCCGCCTGCCCCTCGACCAGCCCCGGCTGCCAGATAAACGCGCCGTCGCTCGTCTTGAACTTGCGGATCCGCGCCAGCGTGTCCGAATTCATCACCCAGCACGCGCCCTGCCGGTACGGCGCTTTCAACGCATGGACCAGCTCGACCAGCTTGTCCTGCGGGTTCGCCGCCGGAAAGGCGCCCGCCGTCCCCGTCGCCAGATGCTGGAGCGTCCCGAACGCGCGCACGCTGTCGACTTCGTTCGTGGTGGCATAGGTCAGGAACCCTTTGGGGCGGTTCGTGCCGTTGCCGGTCACGAACGCGCTGCCCTCGGCGACCGCAAATTCGCGCCCCAGCTGGTCGGCCAGCCAGTCCTCGACGTTGAACATCGCATCGTCCAGCATCGCCTGGCTCGCCGCCGGATTGGCGTAAAGCTCGCCCGACGGCGGCGCGATTTCGGCAAAGCTGCGCGTCGCCGTCTCGGGCCGCGTCGCCGTCTCGCCGACCCAGCCCGCGCCCATCGCCCCGGTCGCGACCAGCTTGCGATACCCGCTCGTCCCCGTCTGCACGACCGTCGCGATGCTACGGATCGGCGACAGCGTCTTCAGCGTCGCCGCGATGCTGGTGTCGATCTCGCGCGGCACCGCAAAGCCGCCTTCGCCCCCCGACGCGCCCGACAGGCTTTTCATCTCGACCCCGGCGTCGATTCCACGCCGCAAATAGCGCTCGACAAAGGCATCACGCGCCGGATCGGCCGCCTTCGCCCCGTCGAGCGGCAACCGCGCCGCCGCCACTGCCTGCGCATCGACCTGCGCCTTCAACGCCGCCACCGACGCCTTCAAATCGTCAACGGCTTCCGCCGCCAGCACCGCATCGAACGCGCCGTCCAACGCATCGGCTTTCACTTCCATATCCAATTCCATGCCCGTCACTCCTTCGTTGAATCCACCCCAATCACCCGCGCCAGCGGCTGCATCGGCACCGCCACCAAACTCACCTCGGCCAGATCCAGCCCCAGCAACTCGCGCGGATGGCTCCCGCGCGCCGCCGTCACGCGATATCCGAACGACAATCCCGTCAGCGCCCCGCGCGCCACCAGCCCCGCCGCCGTCGGATGCGTCAGGCGCGCCACCACCCGCAGCCCGCGCGCATCCTCCGCCAATGTCTCGATCATTCCGACGACGGCCCCCGGCCGGTGCTGCCACAACAGCGGCACAGGTCGCCGCGCGGCCAAACTCGCCGCAAACGCCCCCGCCCGCACGACATCCCCGCCCCGGTCCACCCGGTCGAACACCGCCGCATAGCCAGCAAAGCGAATGGAAAGGGGTTCGCGCGGAGACGCGGAGGCGCGGAGATTTTCAAATCCCGCTCGCCCTGAGCTTGTCGAAGGGCTGTTCTTTTTTCCGACGTCATCGAAGGAAAAACGGTCCTTCGACAAGCTCAGGACAAACGGAGAGGGGCAAGCCTTTCTCCGCGCCTCCGCGCCTCCGCGTGAACCTCTATCCAGCACCACGCGCGCCCTCACCGCAGCAATCCCGGCAGCCCCAGCTTCACCGCCAGCCCGACGACCAGCAACGCCAGCATCGCGCGCACCGCCCAATCGACCGTCGCCTTCCACGCGCTCGTCTTGGCATCGCGCCACGCGCCCAGCAGCTGCCGCAGATCCGCCATGTCGTCGCGCGCCGCCGCATCGGCCAGCCCCAGCCGCGCCAAAGCCCGCCGCGCCCCCAGCTCGCTCGCCTCCTCGACCACCGCGCGCAGCAAGGCCGCATCGGGCGCACTCGTCCCCGCCAGCGCGATCAACCGCGCCAGCGCTTCTTCCTCGTCCATGTCGAAATCTCCCGTCGCCCCCGCGAAGGCGGGGGCCGCGAATGGCGTAGCGCAAGGTTGCCGGCGGCCCCTGCCTCCGCAGCAGCGACGCTCAACTCACCCCCAACAACGCCTTCTTCTCGTCCGCGCTCAGCCAGTCCGCCGCCGATACCTCGCGCCACAGCGCCATCCGGTCCTCGGCCAGCGCCGGCACCCGGTCCAGATCGACCCGCAACTCGGCATCGGGGAACCAGTCGCGCAGCCCCTGCCGGATGCCGCCCAGAATTTTCGCGCAGAGCGGCAACACCGTCAGCCGCCACAGCGCCCGGTTCGCCTCGCGGTAATTGGCATAGGTCGCATCCCCCGGCAGCCCGAGCAGCATCGGCGGCACCCCGAACGCCATCGCAATCTCGCGCGCGCTCGATTCCTTCAGCGCCAGGAAATCCATCTCGGCGGGCGACAGCGACAGTGCCTGCCACTTCAGCCCGCCCTCCAGCAGCAACGGCCGCCCCGCATTCGCCCCGCCCGCAAAACTCTCGCCCAGCTCCTCGCGCAGCCGCTCGACCTGGTCGGCCGACAACGGCATCCCCTTGTCGCCCGGATCATGCACCAGCGCCCCCGACGGCCGCGCCGCATTGTCCAGCAGCGCCCGGTTCCACACCGCCGCCGCATTATGCGCCGCAATCGCGCCGGATGCCGCGCCCAGGCACCCCGCGCCATAATGATCGTCGAGCGGATGCAGCGCCTTCACATGCACCACCGCGGTCCGCCCCGCGCCATCCTCGGCGGGCAGCACCACCGCCGACCCGCCCGCTTTGTAGCGATAGGCAACCGGCCACCCCCGTGCGTCGGCCTCGACCGTCACCCGCTCCGGGCGCAGCGCAAACAGCTCCGCCGGCGCCCCCGCGCCATCGGCCAAAATCTGGACATAGCCATTGCCGTGCAGCAGCAACTGGGACGCGAGCGTCTCGACCAACCCCTGCCCGCCCGACGTCGCCGCCACCAGCGCCGCCAACGCCGGATCGCTCGCCACGATCGGCGCGCTTCCGGCCGCCTCGGCCACCAGCTTCACACTGCGCTGCACGATCGCATTGGACAAATAGCCCTCACGCACCTGCGCCTCGAACGACAAGGGTCCGGGCGCCCCGCCCATCACCCCATATGCCCCATACACCCGCGACAAAGCAGGCCGCGCAGCCCCCTGCGCAGCCTTCCGGCCAAACCAGTTCATGATGTTCTCTTTCTAGCGCTTTTTGAAAAGCACGTGCGCAGCGAACGCTCGCTTGTCTCGCGCGGACACGTTAGACAGACCGTCAATTACCTGAGAGATGACCTCAATGTCGGCCTTGACCTCAGATTTCACAAATTGAGCAAATGGGTCGTAGTCGGCAGCGTGTCGCCTTTCCTGCATATCAACAAAAGTATATGCAAAATCCTGGATCTCAGGTGGAAACCTGTCGAGAATTATTCGGTCTCTGCAGGCGTTCTTTGCCGTCCCATGATCCAAAGCCCGATAAGTTTGACGCCAAGCAGGTTTGCTACGGTCAGCATTGGTGCCGCCTACGAAGCCGTCGGCGCATAAACGCGCAAGGCAATGAAAGATTGCATAATATGCCGTGCTCTGTGCTCGCCGCAGATTAGCGACTCGCGGCCTCTTGCCTTTCGGCAGCAGGTCTTCAGCTATCGCAAGCAGATCAAGCGGCTTCAGACTTTATGTCCTCATCATCCTGAACAGAACGAAAGCTGACCAAAGGAAATAAATCGGTTTCCTCTCTCAGTTTATTGACAACGTCCCGTTGAAACTTGACCAAGCTATCCGAAGATGTGTGTTCAAGCATCTTGAGGACGACCATCACCCGAAGGATCGTGTCACCCTCAAAATCAGTGTCGGCGCGCAACTCGACACGGCCAAGCTTGGCCGCACCGAAATGCTTGATTGCAAGATCTTCGACGATACCACTTAACTTCTTGTTTTCAGGCAAAACTCTGTTCCTCCAGTTGCCGATAAGATAGCGAGATGGGGTCGGTCTGTCCACTCAAACCCGCCGAACCCCCACAACCTGCCCCATCCGCACCCCCGCCAGCACCGCCGCCAGCGCCCACACACACGCATCCGCCCGATCCGGCGAGCGCCCCGGCCCCGCATAGCCCCCACCAATCTGCAACCCGCACAGCTGGTCCTCCAGCTCCGCAAACGCCCCGGCATGCACCACCTGCCCGCGCTCATACGCCAGCGCCACCGGCTCCGCGCGCCGCGCCTTGCCGACGCTGGCATGCACCGCGCGCACCGGCAGACGGGCATCGGCCTGCGCCAGCGTCGCCGCGACCATCTCGCCGCCCATATTGCTCTCGGCCACCACCCGCTCGGCGCCCCAGCGCGCCGCCGCGGCGGCGACCACCTGCGCCCACACGCCGGGCGCGGCGCGCTTGACGGTCGCGTCTTCGACCACCGCCAGCCGCCCGTCGCGCAGCAACGCCGCGACCACAATCCCGCACGCATCGCCCTGCGCGCTCGCCGGCGGATCTACCCCGATCACCACCCGCGCCAGCTTGCCGACCGCATCCGCATCGACCCGGCACCGCTCGATCAATTCTCGCGACCACAGCGCCCCCTCGACATCCTCCAACAGCTCGCCGTCCAGCTCCTGCCGCCCCAACCGCGTGCCGTCGTAGATCGCCCTCATCGTCGCCAGCCACCGCGGCGACAGGTTCAGCCGGTTGCTCGCGGTCGCGCCGCGGGTCACCGCAACGCCCTTTTCCTTCATCAACCGCCGCACCAGCGGCACCCCGCGCGGGGTCGTCGTCGCGACCACCCGCGGCTGCGAGCCGATCCGCATCGTCAGCATCAGATTGTCCCACGCTGCCTCGCCTTGCGGCCATTTGGCGATTTCGTCGCA
>JAHCKJ010000092.1 GCA_026125835.1 Sphingopyxis sp. | reverse complement strand
TGTCGACCGCCTTCATCAGGCCGATATTGCCTTCCTGGATCAGGTCGAGGAACTGCAGGCCGCGGTTCGTATATTTCTTGGCGATCGAGATCACGAGGCGCAGGTTCGCCTCGACCATTTCCTTCTTGGCGATGCGCGCCTCGCGCTCGCCCTTCTGGACCATGTTCACGACGCGGCGGAATTCGGTCAGGCTCATGCCCGCCGCCTGCGCGATTTCCGAAATCTCGATGCGGATGCGATCGACCGCGCCCGCTTCATTCTCGGCAAAGGCGGCCCATTTCTTGTCGATACCCGCCACCTGGTCGAGCCAGTTTTCCTCAAGCTCGCGCCCGACATAATTGTCGAGGAACGCCTTGCGCGGCACCTTGTGGCGCTCGGCAAGGCGGAGCATCTGGCCGCCGAGCGCGGTCAGGCGGCGGTTGTAGCTGTACAGCTGGTCGACCAGATACTCGATCTTGGTGCCGTGAAACTGGACGCTTTCGACCTGCGCCGTCAGCTCCTCGCGCAGCTTGTGATATTTCTTTTCCGACGCTGCCGGGAACTCGCCGCCCGACGACAAGGCTTCGAGCCGCGTTTCCTGCAACTTCGAAAAGGCCTTGAAGCTTTTGGTGATGTTCGCGAATTTTTCGAGCGCGTCGGGCTTCAGCAGCTCTTCCATCGCGGCGAGGCTGAGCGTGTTGTCCTCCTCGTCCTCCTCGAAACTTTCGCGCTTGCCCGACGAGCTTTCGCCGTCCTCGTCGTCGCCATCGGCGGCGGGCTCTTCCTCGACCTCATCCTCGTCCTTGAACGACACGCCGGCGGTCTTCTCGCTGATCTCGCCGTCGTCCTCGGCGCCTTCCTCGTCGAGGTTTTCGGGCGCCGGATCCTTCGACAGCATCGCTTCCAGATCGACGATCTCGCGCAGCTGCATGTCGCCGTTGTTCAGCGCGGTCGACCAGTCGATGATCGCGTTAAAGGTCAGCGGGCTTTCGCACAGCCCCAGGATCATCGTGTCGCGGCCGGCCTCGATGCGCTTGGCGATCGCGATTTCGCCTTCGCGGCTGAGCAGCTCGACCGCGCCCATTTCGCGTAGGTACATGCGCACGGGATCGTCGGTGCGATCGACCGTTTCCTTCTTCTTCTCGATCGCGGGGTTCGACACCGAACCGGTGCCGGCGCTGACGTCGATGTCGTCGTCGGTTTCCTGCTCGGCCTCTTCCTGCACATCCTCGTCGCTTTCGACGATGTTGATGCCCATGTCGGAAATCGCCGACATGATGTCCTCGATCTGCTCCGACGACATCTGGTCCTGCGGCAGCGCTTCGTTCAGCTCGTCATAGGTCAGGTAACCGCGCTTCTTGCCGCGCGCGATCAGCTTTTTGACGTCGGCCTCGTTCAGGTCGATCAGCGGGCCGTCGGTGTCGGCATCGGGTTCGGCGGCGGCGGTGTTCTTGGTGGCCATATATGTTCCTGCCAAAGGGGCGGTCGTTGGGTCAGCCCTGGCTGCTGTCGGACAGCGCGGCCAGGCGGCGGGTCAATTCTTTGTCCATTGCGAACAGCTTTTGCTGTCGCGCAAATCCTTCGTCGTCCATCGTGCGCTGGAACTCCGCGGTGGCTTCGGCGAGCCGGGCGCGGATTTCGGGCTGGGTCACCAGCACACCGATATATTCGTCAAGGTCGCGCAGCGCGATTTCACGCGCTGTATCAACCTCTTCGCCTTCAAGCCTGCGATTGAACGAGAAGTGCATTCCGTCGGCTCTGAGCAATGTCGTCGCCCTATTATACACTTTCATTGGCTCCAATATGGCAAGCAACCCCTCGCAATCAAGCCCTTCCTGGGCATTTGCGATGTCAAGCATCTGGCGCAGCAGTTCGGCGTCGCCGGGGTCGGCAACCGCAATTCGCGTCAGCGCCTCCTCGTGGCGCCGTATCGCGGCGGGATAGCGCAGCAATCCGGCGATCAGCGCGGCGGCATAATGACCGCCGATGCCGATCTTTCCGATCGAACGCGCTTCATCCACCGGTGGTTGCAGCCGGGGGTCGGGACCGAAGCGGCGATTGCTGCCACGCTGGGGCTGCGGCGCCCATGGTACGCGTTGTCCCCGCTCGGGCTGTTTGCGCGCGAACAGCGCGTCGAGCCGTTCGCGAAACGCCTCGCGATAATGGTGTCGGACGTCGGCGTCTTCGATCGCGTCGGCGTGCGCGAGCAGCCGGGTCTTGAGCGCGGCGCGCTCCTCGGGGGTAGCGAGCGATCCGGCGGCGACTTCATGCGCCCACAGCCGTTCGACGAGCGGTTGGGCCTCGTCGAGCAACGCGGTGAAGCCTTCGGCTCCGCGGGCGCGGACAATGTCGTCGGGATCCTGCCCCGCGGGCAATGTGGCAAAGGCCAGGCTGAAACCGGGGCGCAGCAGCGGCAGCGCGCGCATCGCGGCGCGCATCGCCGCTTTCTGACCCGCCGCATCGCCATCGAAGCAGAGCACCGGCACCGGCACCATCCGCCAGATCAGCCCCAGCTGCGCCTCGGTCAGCGCGGTGCCGAGCGGCGCGACCGCGTCGGCGATCCCCGCCTCGGCGAGCGCGATGACGTCCATATAGCCTTCGACGACGATGATCCGGCCCGTCTGCCGCGACGCGGGCGACGCCTTGTCGATATTGTAGAGGACGCGGCCCTTGTCGAAGAGCGGCGTGTCGGGCGAGTTCAGATATTTGGGCTCACCGTCGCCCAGGATGCGCCCGCCGAACGCAATCACCCGCCCGCGCGCGTCGCGGATCGGGATCATCAACCGCCCGCGGAACCGGTCGTACGGCTCCTTGTCGGAGCCATATTCCTTTGGCGCGATCAGCATGCCGGACTCAACCAGCATCGCGGTCGGGAATTTCTTGAGTGCCCCCTTCAGCGCGCTGCGGCTATCGGGCGCCAGGCCAAAGCCGAACGCCTTGCACGTCGCCTCCGAAATCCCGCGCTTCGCCAGATAGTCGCGCGCCGGGGCGCCGTTGCTGCTGCCCAGCTGCTGCATGAACCAGTCGGCAGCCGCCTGCACGACATCGCGCAGGCTCGCCGCTTCCTCGGCCTTTTTCGCGGCGCGCGGGTCGGCGGCGGGCACCTCCATCCCCGCCTCGGCGGCGAGTTCTTTCACCGCATCCATGAACGACAGCCCGCGCTGGTCGGTCATCCACCGGATCGCATCGCCATGGGCCGAACAGCCGAAGCAATTACCGGTGAGGATATTGTCATCGAGCGCAAAGGCATGATGCCGTGGCACCTCGGCGCAATAAACGGTTTCGACGCGATCGCTGGGCTCGACCGACCGGACGACCCAGCGCAGGCGTTCGAATTTTTTCGTCTGCGCAGCAAAGCGCGCGCGCGCCGTTTTCAGCAGGAACAGATTTTCCGACAGCGTCGAGGTGACGAAATGGATTCGATACAGTGCGCTGGGGCAGCTGCCATAGCCTTTGCGCATCAATGTCGTGCGGCCATAGGTCGCAATGCCAAGCTTCGTCGCGATATCGCGAACGGCTTCCAGATGTTCGGCACTTGCCGAATTGAGCATCACGGTGCCATCCTTGGCGACATGGCCGTCGGCAGCCAGATACCCGGCAAGAAAGCCGAGCAAGTAGCTCGGGGAACGGTCCCGACCCGGCAAATTTTTCATATGCGAGAATGCGCGACCGCCGGAGATCCGCAGATAGAGAGCGCCGCCTGCGCGTTCCTGAACATGATGTTCCTGATCGGGAAACCAGTGGCGCAGTTGCGCATCCTTTTCGCCGTGCAGGTTCAGCGTGCCATAGGTGCCCTTGTACATGCTGCCGTCGCCGAAAACGATGCCGTGCCGAATCCCTTCGGGATCGAGCGACCAATCGGACCGCGGCAACGGCAAGGCGGATTCGAGCGCGTGGCCGGGGCGCAATTCTTCGGTCGTATAGGTCCTAGCCCGGTCATGCACGAACCAGCGGTGCCCCGATGTCGCATGGATCTCCTTGGTGACGCCGTTTCGCGAGAGGCTGATTTTCCAGAGCCGCTGTTCGCCGTAGGATCTGAACGGCGCCTCAATCCATTCGCCGTGACGCGACAGGATCCGGACGGTTTGGCCCGCAAGTTCCGCGATCGGGACTCGGCCTTTCTCGGTGATGACCACGGTTTCCGGGGCCAGGCAATGATAGAAGCCCTTCTCGTCGTTGATCGTGAAGCTGGGCGTCTTTTCGTTATGAAAGGGGCAGCAGGCTTTATACTCGCGCCCGGCGCGGGTGACCTTCACCGTGCGCCCGATGAGCGTCGACAGCGTGATCCGCGAGCGGAGTTCGTCCAGCCATTGCGGGGTGAGGGTCATATCCTTGATATGCCTTTGCGGGCATCCGCCCGCAAGCAGGCGGGACGGGCGTGTCTCAGCTCAAAGCCGCCTTCACCCACCCGCTCGCCTTGCTCATGTCGAGCTGCGACCCAAGGCGTTCCTTCACCGCCGCCATCACCTTGCCCATATCCTTCAAACTCGAAGCACCCAGCTCCGCCGCAATCGCCTTGATCGCGGCATGCGCTTCCTCATCCGAAAGCTGCGCGGGCAGGAAATCCTCGATCACCGCGACCTCGGCCGCCTCGATATCGGCCAGTTCCTGCCGCCCGCCCTGTTCGTACATCGCGATCGACTCGCGGCGCTGCTTGACCATTTTCTGCAGCACGTCGGTCACCAGCACATCGTCGTCGGCCGGCGCGGTGCCGGTGCGCAGTTCGATGTCCTTGTCCTTGATCTTGGCCAGCATCAGCCGGATGGTGCCCAGCCGCGCCTTGTCGCCGGCCTTCATCGCGGCGACTTGCGCAGCCTTGATGTCGTCACGAATCATGCGTGTCCCCATGGCTCACAAATTTCGGAAAGACCCTCCTTAGCGGGAAGATTCATAATCCGATAGCTTGTGAATCGCTTTTTTGCCGCCTAATTGGTCGGCCGTTTAGCCCCCCGTCCGGAGCAGTTTAAATGGCATCAGCCCAACCATCCGCCGCGCCCGTCGCCCAGCCTCCCGGGGCCACCGGCGTCCTTGTGCTCGCCGATGGTACCATCCTGTGGGGCGTCGGTTATGGCGCCAGCGGTGCGGGTGTGGGCGAGATTTGTTTCAACACCGCGATGACCGGCTATCAGGAAATCCTGACCGACCCCAGCTATGCGGGGCAGATCATCACCTTCACCTTTCCGCACATCGGCAATGTCGGCGCGAACCCCGAGGATATGGAGCGCGACAAGCGCGCCGCGATCGGCTGCATCACCCGCGAGCTGCCGACCGCGCCCAGCAATTTCCGCAGCGTCCAGACGCTGCCCGAATGGATGGCGGCGCAGGGGCTGATCGGCCTCGCCGGGATCGACACCCGCGCGCTGACCCGCCGCATCCGCGATGGCGGCGCGCCGACCGGGGTTGTGGCGCACAGCCCCGAGGGCAAGTTCGACCTCGCCAAGCTGCTGATGCTCGCACAGGGCTGGCCGGGGCTGGAAGGCATGGACCTCGCCAAGACCGTCACCCGCGAACGGCAGGGTGCGTGGGATGCGGGGGTTTGGCATCTGGGTTCGGGCTATGACGTGGCGGAGCACAATCGCGCCGCCGACGCTGCGCCGCACGTCGTCGCCATCGATTATGGCGCCAAGGACAATATCTTCCGCAACCTGGTCAAGGCCGGTGCGCGCGTCACCGTGGTGCCCGCCAAGACCAGCCTTGAAGACATCGTCGCGCTGCGCCCCGCCGGCGTGTTCCTGTCGAACGGCCCCGGCGATCCCGCGGCAACGGGCGATTATGCGGTACCGGTGATCAAGGGGCTGCTCGACCGCAACGTCCCGATCTTTGGCATCTGCCTCGGCCACCAATTGCTCGCGCTCGCGGCGGGGGCGAAGACCGTGAAGATGCATCAGGGTCACCGCGGCGCGAACCACCCGGTGCAGCGCGTCGGCGGTGAGTTCGCCGACGGCGTGGTGGAGATCACCAGCATGAACCATGGCTTTGCGGTCGACGCCTCGACCTTGCCGGGGGGTGTGGTCGAGACGCACAAGAGCCTGTTCGATGGATCGAACTGCGGCATCGCGATCACGGGCAAGAATGCGTTCAGCGTGCAATATCACCCCGAGGCGAGTCCGGGGCCGCAGGACAGCTTCTATCTGTTCGAGAAGTTTGTGGGCGGGTTGAAGTGATCGTGCGCTTCGTTCCGATCTTGTTCGTCCTCGCGTTGACGGGATGCGCCGCAAGCCCGGCCGATGCTCAGGCGGAAAAGCTGAAGGCAGGGCTGGCGCGTGTTGAAATGCAGTGCGGAGTAAAGCCGGGCACATTGAAACTCGATAGCGATAACTTAGTCGCGGTGATGCCTGCGCCCGACGCAAAATACGAAACGATCGAGTGCGCGTTTAAAGAACTGCAAAAGCCCGAATTCGCGGACCATATTAAACTTGGCTTCGTCGGCAACGAAATGCATCCAAGAGAAGAGCAAAAATAATGCCCAAAAGAACCGACATCCAATCCATCCTTGTCATCGGCGCCGGCCCGATCGTTATCGGTCAGGCATGCGAGTTCGACTATTCGGGGACGCAGGCGATCAAGGCGCTCAAAGAGGAGGGCTATCGTATCGTCCTCGTCAACTCCAACCCCGCGACGATCATGACCGATCCCGACCTGGCCGATGCCACTTATGTGGAGCCGATCACGCCCGAGATTGTCGCGAAGATCATCGCGAAGGAGCGCCCCGACGCGGTGCTGCCGACGATGGGCGGGCAGACCGCGCTCAACACCGCGCTGGCTTTGTTCAACGACGGCACGTTGACCAAATATGGCGTCGAGATGATCGGTGCCGATGCCGAGGCGATCGACAAGGCCGAGGATCGGCAGAAATTCCGCGACGCGATGGACAAGATCGGGCTGGAAAGCGCGCGCAGCGGCGTCGCGCACACGCTCGACGAGGCGTTTGCGGTGCTCGAACGCACCGGGCTGCCCTCGATCATCCGCCCGTCGTTCACATTGGGCGGCACCGGCGGCGGCATCGCGTACAACCGCGAGGAGTTCGAACATATCGTCCGCGGCGGCCTGATCGCCTCGCCGACCACCGAAGTCCTGATCGAGGAATCGCTCCTCGGCTGGAAAGAATATGAGATGGAGGTGGTGCGCGACCGCAACGACAATTGCATCATCATCTGTTCGATCGAAAATGTCGATCCGATGGGCGTCCACACCGGCGACAGCATCACCGTCGCGCCGGCGCTGACGCTGACCGACAAGGAATATCAGATTATGCGGAGCGCCAGCATCGCGGTGCTGCGCGAGATCGGGGTCGAGACGGGCGGGTCGAACGTGCAGTTCGCGGTCAATCCCAAGGACGGCCGCCTGATCGTGATCGAGATGAACCCGCGCGTGTCGCGCAGTAGCGCGCTCGCGTCGAAGGCCACGGGTTTCCCGATCGCCAAGGTCGCGGCGAAGCTGGCGGTCGGCTACACGCTCGACGAGATCATGAACGACATCACCGGGGTGACCCCGGCGTCGTTCGAACCGACGATCGACTATGTCGTCACCAAGATCCCCCGCTTCGCCTTTGAAAAGTTCAAGGGTGCCGAAGCGGTGCTGTCGACCGCGATGAAATCGGTCGGCGAGGTGATGGCGATCGGCCGCACCATCCATGAATCGATGCAAAAAGCGCTGCGCGGGCTGGAGACGGGACTGTCGGGCTTCAATTTCGTCGACCGGTTGAAGGGCGCGAGCCACGACCAGCTACGCAGCGAGCTGGCCAAGGCGACTCCCGACCGGCTGCTCAATGCGGCGCAGGCGATCCGCGAAGGACTGCCGCTGTCGGAAATCAACCGCATCGCGGGTTACGACATGT
>JAHCKJ010000091.1 GCA_026125835.1 Sphingopyxis sp. | reverse complement strand
TGGATTCGCGCAATTACGCGAAGCTGACCTTTGCGGGCGCTCCTGCCGTCCGCCTGGGCGATGGCGATGCGTCGGCCGCGATTGCTGCCGGGCTCGATGTGGGCCGGGTGCTGCTTGCCGCCGAACTGTTGGGCATGGCCGATGAGGCGTTGGGGCGAACCGTGTCCTACCTCAAGGAACGCAAGCAGTTCGGCAAGCTGATCGGCGAGTTCCAGAGCCTCCAGCATCGCGCCGCGCATCTCTATGGCGAAATGGAAGTCGCGCGCGCCACGGTGATGAAGGCGCAGCAGCTGCTTGACGAGGGCAGCGAGGGCGCGAAGCTGATGGTGTCGGTCGCCAAGGCCAAGGCCGGCCGCGCCGCCAATCTTGCCGTCCGCGAGGGCGTGCAGATGCACGGCGGCATCGGCATGACCGACGAATATGACATCGGCCTCTATATGAAACGCGACCGCGCGCTGGCGGAGTATATGGGCGATGTCCATTACCACATCGACCAGGTTGCCCGCATGAACGGCTACTAGAGCCAGGCATTTCCAAACTCCGCTCGCCCCGAGCTTGTCGAAGGGCCGTCCTTTCTTTCGGATGTCGCGGGGAAGAACGGTCCTTCGACAAGCTCGGGACGAACGGAAAAGGGATAGCATTATGAACCTCACTGACATGTTCGGCCTCGACGGCCGCATCGCCCTCGTCACCGGCGGCTCGCGCGGCATCGGCAAGATGATCGTCGAGGGGTATCTCGCCGCGGGCTGCGCGCGCGTCTACATCTCGGCGCGCAAGACCGCGCAGATCGAGGAAGCCGTCGCCGATTTCGAGACGCGCTACCCCGGCAAGGTTATCGGGCTTCCCGTCGACCTGTCGACCGTCGAAGGCTGCCGCGCGCTCGCCAAGGAACTCGAAGCGCGCGAGGAGCGGCTCGACATCCTCGTCAACAACGCCGGTGCCGCATGGGGCGAACCCTTCGAGGGTTTCCCCGAGGCGGGCTGGGACAAGGTGATGGACATCAACGTCAAATCGCCCTTCTTCCTGACGCAGGCGCTTCACGGGCTGCTGAAGGCCGGCGGCACAGCCGACCGTCCGGCGAAAGTCATCAACATCGGCTCGATCGACGGGATGCGCCTCAATCCATGGGAAACCTACAGCTATCACGCGTCGAAGGCGGCGATCCTCTACCTCACCAAGCGCCTTGCCGCGCGGCTCGTCACCGACCATATCCTCGTTACCGCGATCGCCCCCGGCGCTTTCCAGTCGGACATGAACAAGGCGGCGCGTGACCATGGCGATGCGGTCGCGAAAAGCATCCCCGTGAAGCGCATCGGCGTTCCCGAGGACATGGCCGGCGCCGCGATCTTCCTCGCGTCGAAAGCGGGCGACTATGTCGTCGGCGACACGATCACCGTCGACGGCGGGCTGGTCCACGGCGATTTGAAGACGAGCATCGACGCCTAAGGCCGGTCCTCAATTTTGGCGTCACCCTGAACTTGTTTCAGGGTCCATGGCCTGCCGCCAAAATCGACGCTGTGTTTGCGGCGGCGTCCGGCCATGGATGCTGAAACAAGTTCAGCATGACGAGGCGCAAAGTTGACTTCGCTATTTCCAAGGTGTATTATATGACTAATGCACCAAGGAGACGTGCCATGCGTTTTGCGTATCTGATTCCCCCGATGATGTTGCTCGCCGCCTGCGGGTCGGAGGAGAAACGGACCGCCGACCGGCCCGAGGTCACGATCAATGCCGGCGACGACCAGGGCGGAGTCGTGGTCAAGGCGGGCAAGGACGGCGGCAATATCAAGATCGGCGGCAAGGGCGCCTCGATCGACATCGACATTCCCGATTTCGTCGACCTCGATGTCGAGGGCGATTTCGATATCGACGGCGTCAAGCTATACCCGGGCAGCAAGGTGACGACGGTCGACGTCAATGCGACCGAAAAGGACGGTCTTGACAATACGACGATCAAGCTCGGCTTCACCGCGCCCGCGGCGCCCAAGGCGGCCGCCGACTGGATGGCGGCCGAATTTGCGAAAAAGGGCGTCCAGGTCACGCGCACCGGCGACACGCTCGCGGGCAAGGACAAGGACGGCGATGCCTTTACGATCAAATTTGGCCCGGACGGCAAAAATGCCAAGGGCGAGGTGTTGATCGTCAAGCGGTAAGGTCCGTCAAACACCCACCTCCGTTTGTGTCGAGCGAAGTCGAGACAAGCTGGCGCGGTGTTTGCGTGTCTCGACTTCGCTCGACACGAACGGGATCAGGAGTGGGCTTGAATCCCTACCCGCTATTCCGCAATGCCGTCGCGATCGCGTTGATCGTCAGCTGGATGCCCTCGGCGATGCGCGGGTCGGTTTCCCCCGCACGATGCCGCTTCATCAGCTCGATCTGGAGCAGGTTGAGCGGCTCGATATAGGGCAGGCGCAGCCGGATCGACGCCTCCAGCGCCGGGTTCTTTTCGAGCAGGCGCGTCTGCCCGGTGATCTCGAGCAGTCCGTCGTGCGCGCGGTTCCAGCCGTCCTTGATCCGCCCGAAGATCGCGTCATGCCCTTCAACCTGGCTTGCGAGCGCCGCGTAGCGCGCCGCGATCCCCATGTCGGACTTGGCGAGCACCATTTCCATATTGCCGAGCAGCGCCGCGAAGAATGGCCAGCTTGCCGCCATGTCCGCCAGCAGCGCCTTGTCCCCGAAGGCAGCGAACGCCTCGCCGGTGCCATACCAGCCAGGCAGCATCGTGCGCGCCTGCGCCCAGCTGAACACCCAGGGGATCGCGCGCAGATCCTCGATCGCGCTCGACTTGGTGCGGCTCGACGGCCGCGACCCGATCTTGAGGCCCGCAATCTCGGCGATCGGGGTCATCGCGCGGAAAAAATCCTTGAACGCCGGGGTGTCGTAAACCAGCCTGCGATAGGCGGCAAAGGCGGTGTCCGACAGCGCGTCCATCGCCCGCGTGAAGCGCGCCGCTTCCTTTGCGCCCGTCGCCTCGGGCTCGAGGCTCGCGAGCAGACTCGCCGACACCATCGCTTCCAGATTGGTTGCCGCGCTGTCGATCGTGCCATATTTCGCCGCGATCACCTCGCCCTGTTCGGTGATGCGGATGCGCCCCTGCACCGTGCCCGCGGGCTGGGCGCGGATCGCGGCAAAGGCGCTGCCGCCGCCGCGCCCGACTGCGCCGCCGCGACCATGGAACAATTGCATCGCGGTGCCGGCTTCCTCGAACACCGGGGTCAGCGCCTGCGACGCCTGATGCAGCCCCCAGGTCGAGGTCAGGTATCCGCCATCCTTGTTCGAATCCGAATAGCCGATCATCACTTCCTGATGCCCGCGCATCCCGATCTGCGGGCCGATTTCGGGCATCGCGAAATAACGCGCCATGATGTCGGGCGCCTTGTCGAGATCGGCGATCGTCTCGAATAGCGGCACGACCATCAGATTGCTCTGCCCCGCGTCCGCGCCGCTCCGCCACAATCCGGCCTCGCGCGCCAGCACATGCACCTCGAGCAGGTCGGACAAGGTCTGCGCCATGCTGATGATCCACTGGCAGATCGCATCCGGTCCCAGCCGCGCGCGAATGTCGGCGGCGGCATGGACGATCGCCAGATCGCCCGCGGTTTCGTCGCTCCACTGGTGCCAGGGCGCGGCGAGCGGCCGGTCGCTTTGCAGCTCGGCGGTGAGCAGCGCGACGCGCGCTTCCTCGTCCAGCGCCAGATAGTCCGGGCAGACGCCCGACACCTTGAGCAGCTCGGCGAGCACGCGCTCGTGCACCGCGCTGTTCTGCCGCATGTCGAGCGTCGCAAGGTGGAACCCGAACACTTCCATGGCGCGGATCAGCCGCCCGAGCGCGCCGATGCCGCCGAACTGGCCCTGGCTGTTCGATGACAAGCCATTGGCGATCGTAACCAGGTCGCGTCGGAAATCAGCGGGCGTCGCATAGGGCGCGCCGACCAGCGCCGAAGGCCGCGGCGGCGCCTTGCCGACAATCTGCGCATAGGTCGCGCAAAGCCGCGCATAAATGCCCGACAGCGCGCGGCGATACGGCTCGTCGCCGCGGCTCGGTGCATTGTCGCCGCTCGCCTCGGCCAGCGCCTCGACCGCTTCGGGGATCGCCGCGAGGCTCGCCGACACCGACAGTTCGGCGCCGAGCGCATGGACCTGATCGATATAATGACCCAGCACCGCCGCGGCGTTGCGGTTGGTTGCCATGCGCAGCGTCTCGGCGGTGACGAAGGGATTGCCGTCGCGGTCGCCGCCGATCCAGCTGCCGACGCGCAGGAAACTTGCGGGCCGCTGCCCCAGCTCGGCCTCCCAGCGCGCATATAATTTCGGCACCACCGGCAGGAAAACATCGCGCAAATAGGTCAGCGCATTGTCGATCTCGTCGGCGACAAACAATTTCTCGGTGCGCAGCGGCCGCGTCTGCCACAGCAGCACGATCTGCCGCCGGATCGCATCCTCGACGCCATCGCCCTCGGGCGTCTCCTCGGCGCCGCTGTCGCGCAGCAGCATCAGTTCGGCGATGCGGTTCTTGTGGTCGAGCACCGATTTGCGCCGCACCTCGGTCGGGTGCGCGGTCAGCACCGGCGCGACGAGCGAGGCGCTCAGCAGCGCCGCGACCGCGTCGCCGTCGATCCCGTCGCCCTTAAGCTTTTGAAGCGCCGCGGCAACCGTCGCCTCCGGCTCCACCGCGACCCCCTGCCGGTCCTCGGCGAGGTTGGCGAGCATCGAAAACAGCATGAAGCCGCGCACGAAGGCGATCGTGTCGTCCAGGCTCAGCGCATCGAGCCCCGGATCGATCGCCTCGGCCCCTGCGATCCCGCGGTGCCGGTCGACGCTCGACGAGCGGATATATTCGGTCTGGCGGAACAATTTGTCGCCGCCATAGGCGCGAATGACGTCGCCGAGGATCCGCCCGAGATAGCGGATGTCGGGATTTTGCGAGATCTGGATCGGCGGGCCCATACGCCGCTTGCTGCACCTGCGAAGATGCAGGGTCAAGCGGCGCATAGCTATGCGCGCGATGGTTCAGTTCGTCTTGACCAGCGTCAATGTTCCCATATCAATTGCGCGGCGGCCATCGAACGCCACGCTGTTGCGCGTGTCGGTGATGAACATCAGCCGCCCCGACGCATCGCTGATCCGCGCCGACACGGCATAGCTGTGCCGCGGGTCGAGCGGACGCTGGTCGACGGTCAGTGAAAAGGCGAAAGGCACCTGACGCCCGTCGGCGGTAAAGCTTTGCTGCGCGATGGTACGCGAGGGGGCATCCATCAGGCTGACATCGCTCAGCTGGATTTCGATCTGTGCCGTCGGCGGCAGTGCGATGCGTTCGCGATAGGTGATCTGGCCGGTCACCGACACCGGCTGTTCGGACGGCGCCATCGTGGCGCACGCGGCGAGCGGCAGGGTGGCGAGGCCGAGCGCAAGCGCGCGGGCAATACGGACCATGGTTGTTCTCCTGTTATGGCGCGCGGGCCATTAGCCGCGCCGCGATGAACCCAGTCTGTCCGGCCTGTTGCCCGACAGTCAGCCTTCCAGTTCGACGTCCCAGTAAAGCCAGTCGATCCAGCTTTCGTGCAGATAATTGGGCGGGAAACAGCGGCCATTGTCCTGCAGCTGCCAGCTCGTCGGCCGCCACGGCTGGCGGTGGATCGGCATATGCGCCTGTTGCGGGGTGCGCCCGCCTTTCTTGAGGTTGCACGGCGCGCAGGCGGTTGTCACATTCTCCCACGTCGTCCGCCCGCCCAGTCGCCGCGGGACGACATGGTCAAAGGTCAGGTCCTTGCCCGACCCGCAGTACTGGCACGCAAAACGGTCGCGCAGGAACAGGTTGAAGCGGGTGAAGGCCGGGTGCTGCGACGGCTTCACATATTGGCGCAGCGCGATGACGCTGGGGATCGGCATCGTCCGTGTCGGCGAGTGGATCTCGCGCTCGTAATTTTCGACGATGGTGACGCGGTCGAGGAAAACCGCCTTGACCGCGGTCTGCCACGGCCACAGGCTGAGCGGATAATAGCTGAGCGGCGTATAATCGGCGTTCAGGACCAGCGCGGGACAACTATCGGGATGCCGGGCAAGATCGGGATGAAACATGGCTTGGTAACGCAGCCCCCTTCGCTTCTCGGGATGGCGCGCCACTGCCTTCCCTGCGTGACACGATCATTACATGCCGCATCAGATTCTGACGTCAAGGGGGCATCTGCCGCAAGATATGGAAGGATTCTGATGAGCGCGGCACAGTATATGGAATCTTTACCAGCACGATGCTGACCCGTTTCGCGCCCAGCCCGACCGGCGACCTTCATCTTGGCCATGCCTATAGCGCGGTGCTGGCGCATCATGCCGCGCGCGCGGCGGGTGGTCGGTTCGTCATCCGCATCGACGATATCGACGGCAGCCGTTCGCGCGAGGACTATGTCGCCGCCTCGCTCGCCGACCTTGCGTGGCTCGGGCTCGCCTGGGACGGCGAGCCGCTGCGCCAGTCCGACCGGCTCGGCGACTATGCCGCCGCGCTCGCTACGCTGTGTGCCCGCGGCCTTGTCTATCCCTGTTTCTGCACCCGCGCCGATATTGCCGCCAGCCTGAGCGCGCCGCACGGACCGTCGGGGGCAGTCTATCCCGGCACCTGCCGCGACCTTTCTGTGGTCGAGCGCGAGCGGCGGATGGCGATCGATCCGCATTGCTGGCGCCTCGACATGGCGCGTGCGGTTTTGGCCACCGGCGCGCTGACGTGGGAGGAACAGGGGCAGGGGGTGCGGACCGCCGACCCGCGCGCGCATGGCGACATCGTCCTTGCGCGCAAGGATGCTCCCGCCAGCTATCATGTCGCCAGCACGCTCGACGATGCGATGATGGGGATCACGCATATCATCCGCGGCGCCGACCTGCTCGCGTCGACCGATGTCCACCGGCTGCTCCAGGCGCTGCTGGGGCTGCCGACCCCGCTGTACCGGCATCACCCGCTGGTCTGCGGTCCGGACGGCAAAAGGCTGGCGAAGCGCGACGCCGCGGCCTCGCTCGCGTCGCTCCGCGCCGCGGGTGTGGACGGTCCCGCGCTCGCCGCCGATCTGCTCGCGGCGCGGCTTCCCACTGGTTATTCGCTGCAAATGCCCTAAATAGGGGGCATGAACATTCTGCTGATCATCGGCGTCGTCGTGGCGGCCGGCTTCGTCCTGTTCTCGCTCGCGCGGGGGCTCTTCTATTTTTCGCAAGGTCACCAGGCGGTGATCGACGGAAAGGTCGAGGAAAATCAGGTGATGCAAAACAAGATGATGATGGCGCGCGTCAAATGGCAGGCGATCACCATCATCCTGCTCGTGCTGATCGGCCTGCTCGCCGCGGGCGGCTGATCCTGCCGCCGCACAGGCTTCGCTAAATGGTCAAGCTCAACAAAATCTACACGCGCACCGGCGACGACGGCACCACCGGGCTGGTCGACGGGTCGCGGATCGCCAAATCGGCGCCGCTGATGGCGGCGATCGGCGACGTCGACGAAGCGAACAGCTGGGTCGGCGTTGCGGTCGCTGCGCTCCATCCGGCCAGCGACGCCACCGCAATGCTGGCGCGGATCCAGAACGAGCTGTTCGACCTCGGCGCCGACCTTGCCACCCCCGCCGACATCCAGTTCGGTTTCGGCCCGCACGGCAGACCTGCTCGCGCAGCGCTTCGTCGCGACGCGCCGCCTGTCGCTCGACCTCGTCGCAACGCTGTCCGACGCGGACGCCAGCGCGCAATCGATGCCCGACGCCTCGCCCGCCAAATGGCACCTCGCGCATACGACCTGGTTTTTTGAAACCTTCGTCCTGCGCGACCATGTGCCGGGCCATCGCGCGTTCGACGACCGCTACGCCTATCTGTTCA
>JAHCKJ010000090.1 GCA_026125835.1 Sphingopyxis sp. | reverse complement strand
CGGCGTCATCGCCTGAGCGATTTCATCGAATCGAGAGTGAAGTTGCGCAGTTTTCTGCGCCTTTGAAAGGAACAAGCACATGGCTGCTAAAGACGTCAAATTCTCGCGCGACGCGCGCGAACGTATCCTGAAGGGTGTCGACACCCTCGCCGACGCGGTGAAGGTCACCCTCGGTCCCAAGGGCCGCAACGTCGTGATTGACAAGAGCTTCGGCGCGCCCCGCATCACCAAGGACGGCGTCACCGTCGCCAAGGAAATCGAACTGAAGGACAAGTTCGAAAACATGGGCGCCCAGATGCTGCGCGAAGTCGCATCGAAGGCGAACGACAAGGCGGGCGACGGCACCACCACCGCGACCGTCCTCGCCCAGGCGATCGTCCGCGAAGGCATGAAGTCGGTTGCCGCCGGCATGAATCCGATGGACCTGAAGCGCGGCATCGACCTTGCGGTGAACAAGGTCGTCGAGACGATCAAGGCGCAGTCGAAGCCGGTCGCCGGTACCTCGGAAATCGCGCAGGTCGGCATCATTTCGGCCAATGGTGACAAGGAAGTCGGCGACAAGATCGCTGAAGCCATGGAAAAGGTCGGCAAGGAAGGCGTGATCACCGTCGAGGAAGCCAAGGGTCTCGATTTCGAGCTCGACGTCGTCGAAGGCATGCAGTTCGACCGCGGCTACCTGTCGCCCTATTTCATCACCAACCCGGAAAAGATGCTCGTCGAGCTCTCGGATCCGTACATCCTGATCTTTGAAAAGAAGCTGTCGAACCTCCAGTCGATGCTGCCGATCCTCGAAGCCGTGGTCCAGTCGGGCCGCCCGCTGCTGATCATCGCCGAGGACATCGAAGGCGAAGCGCTGGCGACGCTGGTCGTCAACCGCCTGCGCGGCGGCCTGAAAGTCGCAGCCGTCAAGGCACCGGGCTTCGGCGATCGCCGCAAGGCGATGCTGCAGGACATCGCGATCCTTACCAATGGTGAAATGATCAGCGAAGACCTGGGCATCAAGCTGGAATCGGTCACGCTGAACATGCTGGGTCAGGCGAAGCGCGTCACGATCGACAAGGACAACACCACCATCGTCGACGGTGCCGGTGCTGCCGATGCGATCAAGGGCCGCGTCGAACAGATCCGCGCGCAGATCGAAACGACGACCAGCGACTACGACAAGGAAAAGCTGCAGGAACGTCTGGCGAAGCTCGCCGGCGGTGTTGCGGTGATCAAGGTTGGCGGCGCTTCGGAAGTCGAAGTGAAGGAACGCAAGGACCGCGTCGACGACGCGCTGCATGCGACCCGCGCTGCGGTTGAAGAAGGCATCGTCCCCGGCGGCGGTACCGCGCTGCTGTACGCGACCAAGGCGCTCGACGGCATGTCGGGGGTCAACGAAGACCAGACCCGCGGCATCGACATCATCCGTCGCGCGCTGCAGGCTCCGGTCCGCCAAATCGCCGAAAACGCCGGTTTCGACGGCGGCGTCGTTGCGGGCAAGCTGTTCGACCAGAACGACAGCAACTTCGGCTTCAACGCGTCGACCGACGTCTATGAAGACCTGGTCAAGGCCGGTGTCATCGACCCGACCAAGGTCGTCCGCACCGCGTTGCAGGACGCCGCCTCGGTCGCCGGTCTGCTGATCACCACCGAAGCCGGCATCGCCGAAACGCCCGAAGACAAGCCCGCCATGCCCATGGGCGGCGGCGGCATGGGCGGCATGGGCGGCATGGACTTCTAAGTCCAAACCGTTCGGCACTCAGTCGATAAAAGAGGGCCGGGGGAGAAATCCTCCGGCCCTTTCTTGTCGTACCCCTGCCTCCGCAGGGCCACATCGCTTCCGTCATTGCCAGTTCATTCGGCCCGGCATAGCAAAGCGGCATGATGCTGCTCGTCGCCCTTGCGCTGTTCGCCGACCCTGTCGCCGCGCCGCCGCCCCAGCCGATCGAACGCTGCGGTTATCGCATCGTCCAGACCTACCCGCACGACACGACCAGTTTCACCCAGGGGCTGTTCTGGGACCGCGGCCATCTGTACGAAGCGACCGGCCAATATGGCCGTTCGCGCGTCGCGCGGCTCGACCTCGAGACCGGCAAGGCGCTGGCGCAGGCGAAACTGCCCGCCGACCAGTTCGGCGAAGGCATCACCCGCTGGCGCGACCAGATCATCGGCGTGACGTGGCAGGGCGGGGTCGGCAACCGCTGGCGGATCAAGGATCTGAAGCCCGTCGGCACCTTTCGTTACGCAGGCGAAGGGTGGGGCGTCACGATGGTCGGCGACAGCCTGGTGCTCAGCGACGGCACGTCACAGCTGCGCTTTTTCGATCCCGCGACGATGGCCGAACAGCGGCGCGTGACCGTCCGTTTCGGCAGTCGGCCGCTGGCGATGCTCAACGAACTGGAAACGATCGACGGCGAAATCTGGGCCAATGTCTGGATGACCGACATGATCGTGCGGATCGATCCCGAAAGCGGCGCGATCCGGGCGTGGGTCGACCTGTCGGGACTGAAGGAGGATGCCGGTGCCACCGGCCATGACAGCGTCCTCAACGGCATTGCATGGGACAGCGATAAAAAGCGGTTGTTCGTGACCGGCAAATACTGGCCGAAACTTTACGAGATCGCGCTCGACGGTTGTGGTTAGAGCTGGATCATTTTCAACTGAATTGTCATCCCGGCCTTCGCCGCGATGACGAGATAAGGAAGGCAGCGGTTCAGCCCGCTCTAGGCGCGAAGCGCCGTTTCCATCCGCGCCGCGGCGGCATCGTAAACCCGTTCCTTCAGCCCCGCCGTCACCGCCTCCGGCGCGCGGTCGGGGTGGCCGCCGGCAAAGGGCGGCGCCGGATCATATTCGATCGCCAGCTGGATCGCCTGCGCGACCGCATCGCCCTTCATCCGCGCGATCAGGGTCAGCGCGAAATCCAGCCCCGACGTCACGCCGCCGCTGGTGACGACATTCCCGTCTTCGACAACCCGCGCGGCTTCATGCACGGCGCCGACGAGCGGCAGCAGGTGGGTATAGCCCCAATGCGTGGTCGCCCGCTTGCCTTTCAGCAACCCCGCGCGGCCGAGCAGGAAGGCGCCGGTGCACACGCTCGTCACCCACGCGGCGCCCTTCGCCTGCGCCGCGATGAAAGCGATTATCGCCTCGTCGCCGAGCGCATCAACGACGCCGTGCCCGCCGGGGATGCACAATATGTCGGCCTGCGGCGCCGAGGCGAAGTCATGCGTCGGCACAATCGCAAAGCCACTGTCGGTGGCGATCGGGTCGCGGGTCTTCGCCGCGCCGACCAGCCTTGCGCCCGGCATCCGGCAAAAAGCCTGGGCGGGGGCAGTGAAATCGAGCTGGGTGATGCCCGGAAACAGCAGAAAGACGATGTGGACCGGACGATCGGTCATTCGGATTTTTCCTTGCCGGACGTTTTTTCGCCGGCGCCCGCACCGCCGCCGGCTGCCGAGCCGTCGCGGCTTTCCAGCATCGCAGCCGCATCGTCGAGCGCCTTGGCTTCGCTGACAGTAACCCCGCCGGGACCAGGCTCGTTGTCGGTCCGGCTGCAGCCAGCCAGCAGCGCCACGGCGATCAGGGTATAACCGGTTTTGCGCATCCCATTCTCCAGCAAAAAAGGGCTCCGTCCCTGCGGACGGAGCCCTTGATACCGGCCCGAAGGCAAGCCTGCGACTTACTTCTTGTCGTTGGCTTCGGCCTTCGCGGTTTCTTCCTTGATCTTGTCGCCCGCGGCGGCGGCGGCGTCGCCTGCGGCGTTCACGGTGCCTTCGACGGCGTTGCCGGCACCGGCCGCTGCTTCGGCGGTCGCGTCGGCGGCATCGGCAGCGCCTTCGGCCATGGCGTCACCGGTCGCGGCGACATCTTCGGCCATCGCGTCGGCGGTTTCACCCGCGGCGTCCTGGGTCTTTTCCGAGCAGGCGGTCAGGCTGAAGGCCGCGGCGGCCATCGAAGCGATGAGAATTTTGCGCATGGGTAATTCCTTTCGAATGGGATGACCGGTGACCCGGTCATGGGTTCAGAGGGTTAGCGACGGATCGGGGGCTTGGCAACAGCGCTGGGGACCCTTGTCCCAAAAGGACAAAGAGGGCCGCCGGCAAGCCGACGACCCCCCTTGAATGCTTTCGGCAAAAATGCCGGAAAGAAGCTTATTTCTTGGCTTCTTCCATCGCGCCCTTGGCGGCGTCGGCAGCTTCCTTGGCAGCAGCCGAAGCTTCGGCGGCCTTGTCGGTTGCGGTCGCGGCATCGCCGGCAGCGGCCGCATCGGCAGCGCCTTCGGCAGCCGCAGCAGCGTCGGCAGCGCCTTCGGCAGCTTCCATCGCGCCGTCAGCGGCGCCTTCGACGGTCGCGGCGTCTTCGGTGGTCGCGGCGCTGTTGTCGGCAGCCTTTTCACCGCAAGCGGCCAGGCCCATCGAAGCGGCAAGGACGAGCGACAGAGTGATCGATTTTTTCATGTGGGAAACCCCTCTCGGTTTGAACTGATCGACCGGCACAGGAACTGATCGATCCCGGATGATGCCAATCGCGCACGGATTTACGCGTTCGCAAAATTCCGCGCAACGCGGTTTTTTACGGCCTCCCCGATGTTTTGATGCCATCGGCGGGCGCAGGCGCCCGTCGCCGCGGAAATAGGCGCTTGCTGCGCGGTTGACCACATATAAAGAAAGCTTTATATGACTTCCCATGAGCGAGCTGATCGACATCTTCCGCGCCCTGGCCGATCCGACGCGACTGCGAGTCGTGGCGTTGCTCCGCGAAATGGAACTGGCGATCGGCGAACTGGCAGTGGTGCTCGACCAAAGCCAGCCGCGCGTGTCCCGCCACGTCCGTATCCTCGCCGAAGCGGGCATTGTCGAGCGCCGCCGCGAAGGCAGCTGGGTGTTTCTGCGGATCGTGGTCGATGGTCCGGTTGCCGAGGTGATTGGTCAAGCCGAAAAATGGCCGTTTTCGGCACGCGAGGCGTTGGTCATTGCGCACGACGCGCGGCGGCTGGCGGCGGTGCGCCAGGAACGTGTGGCGGCGGCCGAACGCTATTTCGCCGAACATGCTGCCGAATGGGATGCAATCCGCTCGCGCCATGTTGCCGAAAGCGAGGTCGAGGCGGCGATGTTGGCGATGATGCACAACCGGCGGCTTGGCCATCTGCTCGACATCGGCACCGGCACCGGCCGGATGGCCGAAATCTTTGCGCCGACCGCGCGCCGTATCACTGCGCTCGACCGCAGCCCCGAAATGTTGCGTGTCGCACGCAGCAAGCTGGCGGGCCAGCCGGTTCCGGTGGATCTGGTGCAGGGCGATTTCCTGAACCTGCCGGTCGCCGATGCCAGCGTCGACACCATCGTCATCCACCAGGCGCTGCATTTCGCGCACGAACCCGACCGGGTGATTGCCGAGGCAAGCCGCGTGCTGCGCGGCGGCGGCCATTTGCTGATCGTCGATTTCGCGCCGCACGAGGACGAGGCGCTACGCAATCAGGCCGCGCACGCCAGGCTCGGCTTTTCGGACGCGCAGATCCGCGGCTGGTTCGCTTCGGCCGGTCTGCTGCTGGAAAACACCCGGACGCTTGAAGGCGGCGAACTGGCGGTCAAGCTCTGGCTTGGCCGCCGCCGCAGCGATGAAGATCAACCGCCGGTCGCCCATGATGGCGACGGCCAACCCAAAAGGCTCGCGGCATGACGTCGAACTTGAACTCGCTCGCGGAGGCGCGCCGCGCCGCGGCGTCGCCGCTGTTCGCCAATCTGGACGGTGACATCGGCGTCAGCTTCGAATTTTTCCCGCCCAAGACCGAAAAGATGGAAGCGCAGCTGTGGGACACGTTCCGCACGCTGGAGCCCTTGGCGCCGCGCTTCGTGTCGGTGACCTACGGCGCGGGCGGATCAACACGCGAGCGCACTCATGCGACCGTCGCGCGCATCGCCGCGGAAAGCGCCGTGCCGCCGGCGGCGCACCTGACCTGCGTCGAGGCGTCGCGCGCCGAAATCAACGAAGTGGCGGAGGCTTATTGGGAGGCGGGGGTGCGCCATATCGTCGCGCTGCGCGGTGATGTTCCGGGCGGCGCGCCGTATCGGGCGCATCCCGAAGGCTATGCCAATGCGATCGAGTTGGTCGCCGGACTGAAAGCGGTGGCGCCTTTCGATATTTCGGTCGCCGCCTATCCCGAAACCCACCCCGACGCCGATTGCCCGCAATCGGACCTCGACAATCTGAAGCGCAAAATCGACGCCGGGGCGACGCGCGCGATCACGCAATTCTTTTTCTCGCCCGACAGTTTCCTGCGCTTTCGTGACAATGCCGCGGCGGCGGGGATCGACGCGCCGATCATCCCCGGAATCTTGCCCGTATCGAACGTGTCGCAGACGCGCCGCATGGCCGACATGTGCGGCACCGCGATCCCGGCGTGGATGGTGTCGCTGTTCGACGGGCTCGACGATCACCCCGGCGCGCGCCAGCTGGTTGCGGCGACCGTCGCAGCCGAAATGTGCCGTCGCCTTTATGCGGGCGGCGTCCGCGATTTCCATTTCTACACCTTGAACCGCGCCGAACTCAGCTATGCCATTTGTCATCTGCTGGGTCTGCGGCCGGCGACAGTCCCTGCGGCGGAAAAAGCCGCATGACCGCCGCAGGTCCAATAAATAGGGACAGTCCCTATTTTTCTGAGTTTGAGGCGGGCAGCCCAACCGTCGCTCGCCTAAAAATAGGGACTGTCCCTATTTATTGGAGGAACCGTCGATGATGACCGCTCGTGAGGCATTGCTGGCCGCGGCGAAAGAGCGCATCCTGCTCACCGACGGCGGCTGGGGCACCCAGATCCAGGACCGCAAGCTGACCGAGGCCGATTATGCGGGTTCGCTCGGCCTGACGCACGATCAAAAGGGCAATAACGACATATTGGCGCTGACCCGCCCCGATATCGTTGCCGCGATCGGCGAGGCCTATCTGGCGGCGGGGTCGGATATCGTGTCGACCAACACCTTCAGCGCCAACCGGATCAGCCAGGCCGATTATGGCGCCGAGCATCTGGTTGGTGACATCAACCGCGAAAGCGCACGATTGGGCCGCGAAACCGCGGTCAAATATGAAGGCATCGACGGCCGCCGCCGCTTCGTCGCGGGCGCGGTCGGGCCGACGAACAAGACGCTGTCACTGTCGCCCGACGTCAACAACCCCGGCTTTCGCGAGATCGACTTCGACGAATTGAAGGAGGTTTATCTGGAACAGGTCGTCGCGCTGGCCGAGGGCGGCGCCGACTTCATCCTGATCGAGACGATTTTCGATACGCTCAACGCCAAGGCGGGGATCGCGGCGACGCTGGAGGCCGAGGCCAAGGTCGGGCGCGAGTTGCCGCTGATGATCTCGATGACGCTGACCGACCTGTCGGGACGCAACCTGTCGGGGCATACGGTCGAGGCCTTCTGGTATGCGGTGCGCCATGCCAAGCCGCTGACCATCGGCCTCAACTGCTCGTTCGGGGCATCGCAGCTGCGGCCGCACGTCAAGGTGTTGTCCGACCTCGCCGACGCGCTGGTGATGGTCTATCCGAACGCGGGCCTGCCCAACGAGCTCGGCGAATATGACGAGCTGCCCGAGACCACGGCGGAACTGGTGCGCGAATGGGCCGATCATGGCCAGGTCAACATCCTCGGCGGTTGCTGCGGCTCGACCCCGGCGCATATCGCGGCGATGGCAAAGGCGGTCGCGGGATTGCCCGCGCGCGAAATCCCGCAGGTGCCGGTGCGGACGCGGCTGGCGGGGCTGGAGCCGTTCACGATGGCGGCATAACGCCCAAACATCCGTTCGTGTCGAGCGAAGTCGAGACACGTTCAGGGCTCAGCGTCGCGTGGACGTTTCTCGACTTCGCTCGAAACGAACGGAATAATAGTGTTATCTGTCTCCGCCACCAATTTCGTCAATATCGG
>JAHCKJ010000009.1 GCA_026125835.1 Sphingopyxis sp. | reverse complement strand
CCGCGCACCGCAAACTCGCCCTGATCGGCGACCGTGTCGACACGGCTGAAACCGTTCGCGACGAGCAGTTCGGCGAGTGCATCGCGATCGATCCGCTGCCCCGCGGCAAGCGTCGTTGCAAGCTGGCGGATACGGAAGGGGGTGAGGGTGCGCTGGGTGATCGCGGCGACGGTGGTAAGGACCAGCTCGCCGCGCTTCGCCGGTTGCTGCAACACCGACAGCGTCGCCAGCCGGTCGGCGCTAACGCGCATCGACGGCCCCGCACGGTCAAAGGGCAGGCAGTCCCATGCCGGGAAGCGATAGATGGTGAGATCGGGCGCGAAAAAGGGCGCGGCGTCGGCGATCGCCTGCATCGCCGCATCGTCGGTCGCGACATAGACCAGCCGCTTGTCGCTGGCGCGCGCCAGATCGGCGAGCAGCAGCGGCAAAAAACCGTCGGCGGCGCGCGCCAGCGTCAGCGGCGTCGCTGCCGATCCGATCGCGGCGAAAATATCGGCAGCAGGAATGGTCATGGCAGCGGGATATAGTCCAGGCGGCGCATCGCGGCGATCAGGTCGGGACGGTCGAGATGCGCGGGCGGCTCGCCGGTGCCGAGCGCCCAGGCCATGATGTCGACATCGTCTTCCTCGACGACGGTTTCGTACCAGGCGATTTCTTCCTCGCTCCAGGTCGCGGCGTAGCGATCGAAAAAGCCGCCGATCATATAGTCGGCCTCGCGCGTGCCGCGGTGCCAGGCGCGGAATTTCAGGCGTTTGAGGCGGTCGGTCATCTGTTTCTCTTTCCCTTCTCCCTCGACGGGAGAAGGATACGAAGCCTTGGCGCAAAGCGCCTAGGCAAAGTTGGATGAGGGTGAGCGCTCGCATGGCGAGCGCGCGCTTGCTTTGCAAGCGCTACCCCCTCGCCCGCTGCGACTAACGGGCAAGCCTGTAAGTCTCGCCGCCCTCTCCCGCAAGGGGAGAGGGATGGTGCAAGTTGGCAAAGCCCGCGCTAAACACCGATCACCGATGCGACCCGAAATCCTCAATCCGCTCTTTGCCGCGCTCACCGACCTGAAAGGCGTCGGCCCGCAGCTGGCCAAGCCGCTCACGCGGCTGGGACTCGAGCGCGTTGTCGATGTGCTGTTCCACCTGCCGACGGGCCTCATCTCGCGCATCCCCGTCGACCGGCTCGACGAAGCGCAGGCGGGGCAGACGATCATCGTCGAGCTGACCGCGCAGGACTATCGCCCGGGCCGATCCCCGCGCGCGCCGTTCGGGGTCGAGGCGTTCGACAGTGCCGGTGGCCATGTCCGGCTCGTCTATTTCGGACGGACCTCGGGCCTCGCGCGCAAGCTGTTCCCGCTCGGCGAGAAGCGCCGCGTGTCCGGGCGGCTCGACCTGTATGGCGAGATGCGCCAGATCGTCCATCCCGATCAGGTCGTCGAGCCGGGCGACGCGGGCATCGCGATCCACGAACCCGTCTATCCGCTGACCGAAGGACTGACCAACGCGCGGCTGTCGCAGCTGGTTGAAATTGCGCTCGAACGGCGCCCCGAACTTGCCGAATGGATCGACGGCCCGCTGCTGACCAGCCGCGGCTGGCCCGCGTGGCGCGAGGCGCTGACGCGCGCCCACGCCAGTCCGCAGGACGCGGCGGCGCGCGACCGGCTGGCCTATGACGAGATTTTCGCCAGCCAGGTCGCGCTGATGCTGATCCGCGAGGGGCTGCGCAAGCGCAAGGGGCGGCCGGTGATCGGTGACGGGCGGCTGACCAATGCGCTGCGGCTGCCGTTCGGGCTGACCGGCGCGCAGGAGCGGGTGGGGCGCGAGATTGCCGCGGACATGGGCCGCGAAACGCCGATGCTGCGGATGCTGCAGGGCGATGTCGGATCGGGCAAGACGCTGGTCGCGCTGCGCGCGATGCTGGCGGCGGTCGAGGCGGGAACGCAGGCGGCGCTGCTCGCCCCGACCGAGATTCTGGCGCGCCAGCATTTCGCGACCTTGCAGGCGATGGTCGCCGGACTACCCGTCAATATCGCGATCCTGACCGGGCGCGACAAGGGGCGGGTGCGCGAATCGACGCTGATGGGGCTGGCCGACGGCAGCATCGACATATTGGTCGGCACCCATGCCATCTTTCAGGATGCGGTGACGTATCGCGATCTGGCGCTGGTCGTGGTCGACGAACAGCATCGCTTCGGCGTCGCGCAGCGGCTGATGCTGACGCAGAAAGCCGCGCGGCCGCCGCACCTGCTGGTGATGACCGCCACCCCGATCCCGCGCACGCTGCAACTCGCCAACCATGGCGAGATGGACGTGTCGCGGATTGACGAAATGCCGCCGGGGCGCACGCCGGTCGATACGCGCGTCGTCTCGGTTGACCGCCTCGACGAGGTCGTCGGCGGGCTGGAGCGGCATCTGGCGACCGGGGCGCAGGCCTATTGGGTCTGCCCGCTGGTTGCCGAGAGCGAAGCGAGCGAGCTTGCCGCCGCCGAGGATCGCGCCGCGCTGCTCCGCGAGCGGCTGGGCGCCGGCCGCGTGGGATTGGTGCACGGGCGGATGAAAGGGCCGGACAAGGATGACGTCATGGGGCGGTTTCAGGCGGGCGACATCGGCGTGCTGGTCGCGACGACGGTGATCGAGGTCGGGGTCGATGTTCCCGCCGCCAGCCTGATGATCGTCGAACATGCCGATCGTTTCGGGCTGGCGCAGCTGCATCAGCTCCGCGGGAGGGTCGGGCGCGGCGCGGCGAAATCGGTGTGCCTGCTGCTGCGCTCGCAAAACCTCTCCGAAACCGCGCGCGAACGGCTGGCGCTGATGCGCGAGACCAATGACGGGTTCGTGATCGCCGAGAAGGATCTCGAGCTGCGCGGCGGTGGCGAACTGCTCGGGCTCAAACAGTCGGGCGATGCCGATTACGGGCTGGCGAGTCCCGAACAGCTGGTGCACCTGTTACCCGTGGCGCATGACGATGCGCGCTTGTTCGTTGAACGCGATGGCGGGATGGACGGCGCACGCGGCGAGGCGGTGCGGCACTGCCTGTACCTGTTCGAGCGCGATGCGGCGGTGCCGTTATTGCGGAGTGGGTAATCGACGAGAGGCTACCAAAATCCCGTTTGTGCTGAGCTTGTCGAAGCACCGTCCTTCTCTCTTTCGACGCCGAAAGAAAGAACGGCCCTTCGACAAGCTCAGGGCGAACGGAGTTTAGAGGTTAGCGGTCAATTCAAATCCGCCCGCGCGCCCATGGCGCGGATCATCGGCAGATAATCTTCGACCGCTATCGACTTGTCGAACTGGACACCGGTCTTACGCATGGCTGTTACGACCTTCGCCGCAGTGCGTGGCCGATGATCGGCATGCGGAACACGACCAGGTCCCCGGGTTCCAGCCCGCGCTCGAACCGCATCAACAGACCGTCGGCGCTGATGTTGACGCACGTGCACATTTCCTGCCGACCGTCGGGCATGACGAAGGGCAGGCGAACATAGACATCGCTACGCGGGGCAATCCGCTGGTCGAGCCCGACGTAATGGGCTTTGCTGGTGTCGATCTTGCGCATTTTTGTGGACCTTTGTGATTTGGACATGACGATCCACCGTAATGCTGAAAATTGGGTAAATGTGGTTCTGCGCGTTACCGCGTCACAAGGCCATGTTTTTTCGCGCCCAGGCTCAGCGGCACCGGATCGGCGGCGGGCAGGATGCGATGCTGCGGGTCGCGAATGACGATGCCATCGACCTTGACCGCACCCTCGTCGAGCTTGCGGCGGGCTTCCTTGTTCGACGCGGCAAAGCCCAGTTCGCGCAGCGCATCGACGACGCTGATCCCCTCGGCGGGCGCGACAGCCTGCGGCAGGTCGCCACCAATCTGCCCCTTTTCAAAGGTTTGCGCGGCGGTCTCGGCAGCAGCCTTGGCGGCGTCCGCGCCGCGGCACAGCGCGGTCGCCTCATTCGCGAGGATCTTCTTCGCCACGTTGATCTCGGCGCCGCCCAGCGCTTCGAGCCGCGCGATCTCGTCCAGCGGCAGGTCGGTGAACAGCTTGAGGAAGCGGCCGACGTCGCGGTCGTCGCAATTGCGCCAGAACTGCCAGTATTCAAAATGGGACAGTTGGGCGGGATTAAGCCAGACCGCGCCGGCCGCGGTTTTGCCCATTTTGGCGCCTGCCGCGGTGGTGAGCAAAGGAGTCGTCAGGCCGTAAAGCTCGGCGCCGTCCATCCGGCGACCCAGCTCCATGCCGTTGACGATATTGCCCCACTGGTCCGACCCGCCCATCTGCAGCCGGACGCCCATCACTTTCGACAAATGGCGGAAATCATAGCCCTGCAGGATCATGTAATTGAATTCGAGGAAGGTCATCGGCTGCTCGCGTTCGAGCCGCAGCTTGACCGAATCGAACGTCATCATCCGGTTGATCGTGAAATGGGTGCCGACTTCCTGCAGCAATTCGATGTAACCGAGCTTGCCCAGCCAATCCTGGTTGTCGACCATCACCGCGTCGGTCGGGCCGTCGCCAAAGGTCAAGAATTGCTGAAAGATGCTGAAGATCGACGCGATATTGTCGGCGATCGTCTGATCCGACAGCATCTTGCGGCTTTCGTCGCGCCCGGTCGGGTCGCCGATCCGCGTCGTCCCGCCGCCCATCAACACGACCGGCTTGTGCCCGGCCTGTTGCAGGCGCCGCAGCATCATGATCTGGACCAGGCTGCCGACGTGCAGGCTGGGCGCGGTCGCGTCGAACCCGATATAGCCGGGGACGACCTGTTTCGCCGCAAGCGCATCGAGCCCTTCCGCGTCGGTCATCTGGTGGATATAGCCTCGCTCGTCGAGCAGGCGCAGCAGGTCGGATTTGTGGTTCGTCATAGCGGGCGGGCGCTTAGCATGACGTCCGCGCAAACCCAACAGCGTTCACCGTCACCAAATGCCGTTCGCCCTGAGCTTGTCGAAGGGCCGTTCTTCCCTTTAGACCGTGCCGATGAGCTTTTGGGCCTATATGCTGCACTGCCGGGGAGGCGCGTTCTACACGGGGCGTACGGACAATCTTCCGTATCGCATCGCACAGCATGAGTCGGGCACCATTCCGGGCTTTACGTCGGATAAGCTGCCCGTGGCTGGTGTGGTGTCAGGAATTTTCGACCCGCGTCGAAGCCTTGGAAGTCGAGCGTCGGATTAAGGGCTGGAGTCGGGCCAAAAAGCTGGCATTGATCCGTGGCGATTGGGATAGGATTTCCAGCTTGGCAAAAGGAAAGAACGGTCCTTCGACAAGCTCAGGACGAACGGAGGAAGACTGAGTGTCCGACCAAGCGGGCTGTCGACGCCACTCCCTTGTCTGCCACCCCGACACGCCCCCGTACGCGGTGGAGGGGATTGCGGTCGAGATCGTCCTGTCGTTCGACGACGGGTTCGCGCTCAACTTCATCGTCGACGGCCGCATTGCCGACATCGTGTTGCCGCCGGGTGATGGCCAGCTCGTCATTGCCGACAGCGCCACCGACGGATTGTGGCAGGGTACTTGTTTCGAGGCGTTTCTGACCGAAGAGGGGCAGCCCGACTATACCGAGTTCAATTACGCCCCCGACGGCCGCTGGGCCTGTTACCAGTTCGACGATTACCGCTCGTTGCTGCACCCCGACGAGCTCGCGCCTTGGGATATGGCCGCCGAACGCAGCGCCACACGCTATGCGCTGCGCGTCGAACCGGGGATTTTCCCCGACACCGGGTCGAAACTTGCGCTGGCCGCTGTCATCGAGGAACTGGACGGCACCAAAAGCTATTGGGCGCTGGCGCATCCGCCGGGCAAACCCGATTTCCATCATCGCGATTGCTTTGCGCTGACGCTTGCGGCACCGGGCGCAGCATGACGATGAAATTCGGTATTGATCGCCTGCTCGCCGATCCCGCGCTCCGCGCGCCGCTTGCCGGGAAGCGCGTCGCCTTGCTCGCGCATCCGGCGTCGGTGACGGCGGATCTGACGCACAGCGTCGACGCGCTCGTCGCGGCGGGGGTCAATGTCACCGCGATTTTCGGGCCGCAGCACGGGGTGCGCGGCGACCTCCAGGACAATATGATGGAGTCGCCGGACTTCACCGACCCGACCCACGGCGTGCCGGTGTTCAGCCTGTATGGCGAGGTGCGGCGCCCGACCGGCCAGTCGATGCACACTTTCGACGTGATGCTCGTCGACCTTCAGGATCTCGGCTGCCGCATCTACACTTATGTCACCACGCTGCTCTATATTCTGGAAGCGGCGGCGCAGCACGGCAAAGCCGTCTGGGTGCTCGACCGCCCGAACCCCGCGGGGCGTCCGGTCGAAGGAATCTTGCTCCGTCCCGGCTGGGAAAGCTTCGTCGGGGCGGGGCCAATGGCGATGCGCCACGGCCTCACGATGGGCGAAATGGGCCGCTGGTTCATCCGCCACTTCGGCCTCGACGTCGATTATCGCGTGATCGAGATGGACGGGTGGCAGCCGGACGGACCGGGCTTTGGCTGGCCCGCCGACCGGGTGTGGATCAATCCCAGCCCGAATGCTGCGAACGTCAACATGGCGCGCGCCTATGCGGGCACGGTGATGGTCGAGGGCGCGACGCTCAGCGAGGGCAGGGGCACGACCCGCCCGCTCGAACTGTTCGGCGCCCCCGACATCGATGCCAGGTCGGTGATCGCAGAAATGCATCGCCTGGCGCCCGAATGGCTCGTGGGATGCAAGCTCCGCGATATCTGGTTCGAACCGACCTTTCACAAACATATGAAAAGGCTCAACAACGGCGTGTTCATCCATGCCGAGGGCGATTGGTACGACCATGCGGCCTTCCGTCCGTGGCGCGTCCAGGCGCTGGCGTTCAAGGCGATCCGTTCGCTCTGGCCCGATTATCCGATCTGGCGCGGCACCGATTTCCAATATGAATATACCGACAATGTGCTCGCGATCGACGTGATCAACGGCTCGCCCTTGCTGCGCGAATGGGTCGACGATGCGGGCGCCGCACCCGCCGATCTCGACGCGCTGGCGCTGCCCGACGAGGCGGCGTGGCAGGACGAGATTGCCGATCTGCTGCTCTATTCCTGAGGCACTTTTGACCGCTGGACCAGACTGACCAGCACGAACGAGATAATCATCAGCAGATACCAACTGTCGACCGCGGAACAGCGATGCGGTCGTCGCACGGCGACCCGCCCCGCGGCCCGGGCTCGACCGCCATCGCCTCCAGCCGCATCCGGACGGCGTGGAAACGCGACTGGCCGCGCGGCGCATCAGACATGCACGGCGACCCACGCGATCAGCATCGCGGCGGGCAGCAGCAGCGCCTGCGCCAGCACCGTCCCGGCAAGCCGGCTCAGCGAAATGAAGGTGATCGCGCGGCGAAACTCCGCTTCATCGACTTTGCCCTCGACCGCATCATCGGTCATCACCGACAATTGCGGGTCGATGAAAGCGAACAACAGGATGGTGGCAAAGCCGTTGATCAGCGCCGACAGCTGCGACGCGGTGACGCGGAATTCGGGAGCCAGATAGCCCGCGTAAAGCGACGCGACGACGCCGACGGCGAGCAGGGACTGCGCGAGACAGTTCGCGATCAATACGCCCCAGCTGATCCCTTTCGGCATCTTCCAGCTTTTGAGATGCGCCAGACGGGGCAGGGTGAGCGAGCGCCACAGGGTGCGCGCTCCGCTCGGGCTTGCCGCCTTCAGCGCCAGTCGCGTGGTCGACCGGTTGTCCTGATACCAACCGATCGCGACGGCGAACATCCGCTGCCCCGTCGGGACGAGCAAGATGCCGATCAACGTCGCGACGCTCGCCGCGGCGAGCACCAGCTGCATGTCGAGAAACAGCTGGCCGCCGCTCCCGTCGTGGATGCGCGTCTCGATCCGCTTGGCGAGAAAAGGGCCAAGGAAGCTGTTCGACGTGCGCGAAAACAGCACCAAGATGTTGAACAGCGCGAACGACATCGCAATCCGCCGCGTCCGCACCCCCGCGATCCGTGCCGCATAAGCCAGCGCGCCGATCAGGTTGATGAAGCCGGTGAGGAGGAGGATGGTGACGAGGGGAAGGTCGATCATTGCGGGCCTAGCGGAACTTTTGAAATCCGTTCGTGTCGAGCGAAGTCGAGACACCCATCGGTGTCGCTCCCCGGCCGGGTGTGGAGGCCGAGCCCGGCACCAAAGGGGGTAGGGGGTGAAATCGTCACGGCTAATCAGGCCGCCGCGCTCAATCTTGCGCGTCCGCTCGCGCATCGCATCGTCCAGCCCAGCAAGGGTCGGCGGGTACATGCGGTCGTTCATCAGCTGCTTGATCAGCTTCACCGACTGGGTATAGCCCCAATGCGCCTCGGGCACCGGGTTCAGCCATACCGCGGCGGGATAGACTTTGGTGATCCGGCCGAGCCAAACGGCGCCCGATTCCTCGTTGAAATGTTCGACGCTGCCGCCCGGATGGGTGATCTCGTAAGCGCTCATCGACGCGTCGCCGACAAAAAGATTACTTTGTAATCATGACCATATTTGTGGAGGATGTCCCACATTTGGTGGCGTTCGGACCAGCGGCGCTTATTGTCCTTCCACACGCCCTCGTACGGGCAGTTGTGGAAATAGAAGAATTCGAGGTTCTTGAATTCGGTCGTCGCGGCGCTGAACAATTCCTCGCACAGCTTGATAAACGGGTCCATCGACCCGCCGACGTCTAGGAACAGCAGCAGCTTGACCGCATTGCGCCGCTCGGGGCGCATCTTGATGTCGAGCCAGCCCTGCCGCGCGGTGCCGTCGATCGTGCCCGGAATGTCCAGCTCGTCCGCCGCGCCCTCGCGCGCGAATTTGCGCAGACGGCGGAGCGCGATCTTGATGTTGCGGGTGCCAAGTTCCTTGGTGTTGTCGAGATTCTGGAACTCGCGCTTTTCCCAGACCTTCAGTGCGCGCTTGTGCTTGCTCTCGCCGCCGATCCGCACACCCTCGGGATTGTAACCCGAATTGCCAAAGGGCGAGGTGCCGCCGGTGCCGATCCACTTGCTGCCGCCCTCGTGGCGCTTCTGCTGTTCCTCGAGCCGCTCCTTCAGCGTCTCCATGATCTTGTCCCAGTCGCCGAGCGATTCGATCGCCGCCATTTCCTCGGGGGTCAGGAATTTCTCGGCGACCGCCTTCAGCCAGTCGGCGGGGATGTCGACGGGGTTCTGGCCATAGTCGGAAATAATGCCCTTGAAGACCTTGTTGAACACCTGGTCGAACCGGTCGAGCAGGCCTTCGTCCTTCACGTAAATCGCACGGCTGAGGTAATAGAATTGCTCGGGACTGCGGTCGATCACCTCGCGGTCAAGCGCCTCGAGCAGCATCAGATGCTCTTTCAGGCTGGGAATGCCCGCGGCGCGCATGGCGCTCGTCGAGAAAGCCGAAAAACATGGGGAAGGGTTATCGCGTTGCCGGGCGCGCGCAATCCCTTTACGTAAACGGAAAGTGAAGCGTGCCGGTTCGGCGCGATGGCCGGTTTCGACGGATGGCGGATTTTTACCCTCCCTCCCTCGGGTTGGGCAAAGTCTTATATCCGGCCCAAACGGTTATCGACCGTTGCCTCAATCGCACGCCTTGTGCGTTCCACGCCAGCACTGCCGACACGAGACATCACCGCCACCATCAAAGCGTGTCGTGATCGTCAGCCCCATGCCGATCAGCACGCTGAGCAACAGCACCGCGGTCACCATGAAACCCGAATTGACGATATTGTTCGCCGCCACGGTGCGCGCGGTCTGCGATTTGGCGACGGTGGTGGTCAGAAAGGCGTAGAGCGGCACGACGAACATACCATGCGGCAATCGCAATGCCGAGCAGGTCGAGGATGATGCGATCGCCCGCCGCGAGCATGAAATTCGCGCCGATCCATCAGGGTCGCGCCGTGATGGCTCCACCCCTTCACATTCCACCAAAGGTCAAGGACGAACAGGCTCATCACCAGCACCGACCCTGGCTTGAATAGCGCGCCGACACCTGTCCTTTCAGCAGCCGGTTGACCAGTCGACCCGATCGCGTACCGACCGAGAAGATGGCGGTGAACAGGGTGGCGACGGTGTTGTCGGCGCCCAGCGCGTTTTTGACCAGTGGCGGGAACTGCGCCGCCAGGATCGCGCCGATCGCCCAGAAAAAGCTGATCGACACGATCGCCAGGAAAAGGCGCGGGATGTGCATCGTCGAATTGACCAACCGCCACGACGAGCGGAGCACATTATGGTCGATCGCCATGCCCGCCGCCTCGGCCTCGGGCGGTGCGGCGGGGACGAAGCTGGCGGTCAGGCGGTAGGTCAGGGCCACCGCGATGATCCACCGGAATGGCGATATGCGGCGGCGTCAGCCCACCGACGATCGTCCCCATCAGGATTGCGATATAGGTACCCGCTTCGACCCAGCCGGTCTGGCGACTCGTCCTCACTCAGATGCTGCGGCAGGATCGCATATTTGATCGGTCCGAAGAAGGTCGAGTGAACTCCATCGCGAACAGCGCCAGCAGCATCAACGGCACCAGATGCAGCCAGATGCCGATGCCGCCGGCGATCATGATTCCGATCTCGGCGCTTTTGACGATGCGGATGATTTTGTCTTGTCGCCGCTGTCGGCGAGTTGCCCCGCCAGCGCCGAAAACAGGAAAAATGGCAGGATGAACAGCCCGCCCGCCAGCGCGTTGAACCACGCCTCGGTCTCCGGATCCTTGTAGATGGTGAAGGTGACCAGGATCACCATCGCCATCTTGTAGAAATTGTCGTTGAACGCGTTCAGGAACTGGGTCGCGAACAGGGGCAGGGCGGCGTTGCTTCAACGGCGCAAAGGAACCGGTCATTGAAAATCCACTTTTGCAGCCTGACATTGCGACGGTGCCGATGCATGTCCACGGCAATATTGTTGTCGCGCGGGGGCTTATCGGTTAGGGCGGACGCGGTCAAAGCCCATTTGGGCCGGACGAAACGCGGGCGTTGGGATCGGAATCATGCTCAAGTCTTCCGAACATCCTGACATTGTCGCGCATTTTGGCGGTGCCCATCCTGCTGTTCCTGCTGTGGCGGGGTGATCGAAGGATCGCACCAGCCCAAGCCGATCGATTATGCGTTGGCTTTCGGCCTCTACTGCCTGATGGGCATTACCGATTATTTTGACGGTTATGTGGCGCGGTCGCGTGGCATCGTGTCGCGGCTGGGGGTGTTTCTCGACCCGATCGCTGACAAGATCATGATCGCGGCGGTCATCCTGCTGCTCGTCTTTACCCGCGACATCGACGGTTATCACGTCATCGCGGCGCTGATGATCCTGCTGCGCGAGATTATCGTGTCGGGGCTGCGCGAATTTCTGGCGACGCTCCAGGTGTCGATGCCGGTGACCAGCTGGCCAAGTGGAAGACCACCTTTCAACTGGTCGCCTTCGGGGCGTTAATCCTGGGCGGAGCACTACCTGCGTTTGACTGGATCAAGACCGTCGGACTGGCCAGCCTGTGGGGTGCGGCGGTGCTGACGCTGGTCACCGGCTGGGATTATCTGCGCGTCGGCCTGAAACATATGGACTGACGATGGTGACGATCGCCTATTTCGCGTGGGTGCGCGAACGGATGGGAACGGCCGAGGAGCAGGTTGTCCTGCCCGCCACCGTCGTCGATGTGGCGGAGCTGGTGGTCTGGCTGGCAGCGCGTGATGAACGCGGGGCTTTGGCGTTCGCCGAGCAGGCGTGTCGCGCGCAGTCGATGGCGTGATGGTCGGCCAAGACGCTGCGCTGGCTGACGCGCGCGAGATCGCGCTGTTCCCGCCCGTCACGGGCGGATGATGCGCGTCGCGGTCCAGACGGCGCCCATCAACGTGGCGGCCGAAATGGCGCATCACGATGCCGGTGGCCATGGCGCGAGCGCCAGCTTTATCGGGCGGGTCCGCGGCGACGACGGGCTGGTCGAGCTGTTCCTCGAGCATCATCCGGCGATGACCGAGGCGGGGCTGCGCGAACTGGGGCGCGCCGCGGCGGAGCGCTGGCAGCTGGCGGCGCTGACGCTGGTCCACCGTGTCGGGGCGATGGCTCCCGGCGATACGATCGTGCTGGTGCTGGCCAGCAGCCCGCACCGCAGCGAGGCACTGGCGGCGTGTGAATTTCTGATCGACCGGCTGAAAACCGACGTGATGCTGTGGAAGCGCGAGACGTTTCAGCATGGGCGCGTGGCGTGGAGTTGAAGCGCGGGACAGCGATCAGGATCGCGCGGGAGGGCGGTGGGGTTGAACTAACCCCGTTCGTCTCGAGCAGGGGATCGAGAGACGCCTGGTTGCGCATGCCTTCGCGTGTCTCGACTTCGCTCGACACGGAACGGGAGTGGGGTTCGGGTTTAACCCGCCCGATGCTTCCGGAATATATCCGCCAGCATCTTGAACTCGTCCGCCCGCGGGCTGCCCTTGCGCCACACCAGTGCGATTGTGCGCCAGTCGTGGTCCGAATCGAGCGGGCGGGTGTCGATGTCGGTGTGGTCGAGGATCCCCGCCTCGATTGCCATTTGGGGCAGCATGGTGATGCCGAGGCCATTGTCGACCATCTGCACCAAAGTGTGCAGCGACGTTCCCATCATGCGCGCCCCGGCGCGGAGTTCGGGGCGGTTGCATGCGGCGAGGGCGTGGTCCTTGAGGCAATGGCCGTCCTCGAGCATCAGCATCTGCGCCGGGTCGATCTGGTCGGCGCTGACCATCGCGGGCAGGTCTTCGGACTGGTCGCCGGGAAAGGCGACGAACAGCGCGTCGTCGAACAACGCCTCGCTCTCGACGTCGCCGCACGCATAAGGAAGCGCGAGCAGCACGCAATCGACGCTGCCGTGGTGGAGCGATTCGCACGCCTGCGCGCTCGGTTCCTCGCGCAGGAACAGCTTGAGCGCAGGGCGCTCGCGGCGCAGCAGGCGCAGCATGTTCGGCAGCAGGAAAGGCGCGATCGTCGGGATAACGCTCATCCTGAGTTCGCCGACGAGCGGCGCCGCGGCGGCTGCGGCCATGTCGGCGAGTTCCTCGGCCTCGCGCAGCACGCGGTGGGCCTTGTCGACGATCGCATTGCCCAGAACGGTGAAGCGGACGACGCGGCGGGTGCGTTCGACGAGGGTCTGGCCGAGCAGGGTTTCGAGCTCGCGGATGCCTGCCGACAGCGTCGATTGCGTGACGTTGCACGCGTCGGCGGCGCGGCCGAAATGCCCGTGTTCGTGCAGTGCCACGAGATATTGCATCTGTTTCAGGGTCGGGAAGTAGTTTTGCATTGATCGGATATAGCAATGACGGAGTTCGTTTTGAACAAGCCGATCGATTAAAATTCGTCGCCATTCTGGTGCCGTTTGTTGGTCACGATCCATAGCGCATGATAGCCAGCGCGATCGGGATCGATGGAGGGCGAGCGAATGGCGATGTCACGTTTCCTGGTTGGCGGCGTGGCCAGCGCGCTGCTGCTGACCGGCGGCCTGTTCATGTGGAAGGGCTATACCCAGATCGCCGAGGAAGAGGATTTGCCCGCAGCGCCGCCGCCTCTTGCGGCTATTCCCGTTGCCGGACCCGACGCCCCGAAGCGCGGGCCGGCGCCGCCGAGCTTGCCCGCCGCGAAAGAGGCGTCGCGCGAGGAACGCCGCTTCAACCGCTACGACCGCGACCGCAACGACCGGATCAGCCGCGTCGAAATGATGTCGTCGCGCACCGCGGCATTCCGCAAGCTCGACAAGGACGGCAACAATCTGCTGACCTTCGAGGAATGGGCGGTCGCGACGAGCGACCGTTTTGCCAAGGCCGACAATGACAAGTCGGGCGACCTGACGCGCGCGGAGTTTGCGACCACGGCGCCGAAGCGCGCGGCGAAGCCGAAGTGCAATTGTTAAGGCGTTAGGATCAGATGATTTGTCCGGACACGGCTATAGCGCGACATTTATAGCATCGTCATCCTGAATTTGTTTCAGGATCCATGGTCGGTCGTTTCCTTCAGCACAGCGTCAAATTCGAACTGGGGCCATGGATGCTGAAACAAGTCCAGCATGACGAGGTTTAAGGGCTGTCCCCACCCCAAAAGTCGCCGATCCGACGTCTCGCCCTTGTAACCTAAGTTTAGGCCGCCACGCCCTCCGCCACTTTCACCCACTCGGCCAGCGCCGCACCCGCCCGCTGGGTATATCCCAGCTTGCGGTCCTTCTTGCGCACGTCCTCGGCCAGCGGCGGGAACAGCCCGAAGTTGACGTTCATCGGCTGGTAACTCGCGGCATCGGCGCCGCCGGTGATATGGCCGAGCAGTGCGCCGAGCGCGGTTTCGGGCGGCGGCGGGGGCAGGGCGCGGCCCGCCAGCTCGGCGGCGGCAAAGCGCGCCGCGATCAGCCCGATGGCGGCGCTTTCGACATAGCCTTCGCAGCCGGTGATCTGTCCCGCGAAACGGATATGCGGCGCCGATTTCAAACGAAGCTGGTTGTCGAGCAATTCGGGCGAACGGATGAAGCTGTTGCGGTGAAGCCCGCCGAGGCGCGCGAACTCGGCCTTTTCGAGCCCCGGGATGGTACGGAACAGCTCGACCTGCGCGGCATGTTTGAGCTTTGTCTGGAAACCGACCATGTTCCACAGTGTGCCGAGCGCATTGTCCTGACGCAGCTGGACGACTGCATAGGGCCAGCGCCCGGTGCGCGGATTGTCGAGGCCGACGCCTTTCATCGGGCCGAAGCGCAAGGTTTCGACGCCCCGTTCGGCCATCACCTCGATCGGCATGCAGCCTTCGAAATAGGGGGTGTCCTTTTCCCAGTCCTTGAACTCGGTCTTGTCGCCGTCGATCAGCCCCTGGACGAAGGCATGATACTGGTCCTTGTCCATCGGGCAGTTGATATAATCCTTGCCGTCGCCGATCGGCCCGACCTTGTCCCAGCGGCTCGCCATCCAGGCGATGTCCATGTCGATGCTGTCGCGATAGACGATGGGAGCGATGGCGTCGAAGAAAGCGAGCGCATCCTTGCCCGTCGCGGCGCCGATGCTGTCGGCGAGGCCGGGAGCGGTGAGCGGGCCGGTGGCGACGATGGTCGGGCCTTCGCTGGGCAGCGTGTCGATGCGTTCGCGGACGATGGTGATGTTCGGGTGCGCCTCGAGAGCGCGGGTCACGCCGCCCGAAAAGAGATCGCGGTCGACCGCCAGCGCCGATCCGGCGGGCACCTTGGTCGCGTCGGCCTCGCGCATGATGATCGAGCCCAGCGTCCGCATCTCGCGGTGGAGCAAGCCGACGGCATTGCTGTCGCCGTCGTCGCTGCGGAAACTGTTCGAGCACACCATCTCGGCCAGCGCGTCGCCCTGATGCGCCGGGGTCATGTCGCCGCCGCCGCGCATTTCGGACAGGCGGACGCGATACCCCGCCCCGGCGAGCTGCCAGGCGGCCTCGGATCCGGCGAGACCGCCGCCGATGATGTGCACGTCGTATTCCGCCATTTACCCTATCCGTTGACTTGCGACCAATCTGCCGCGCACTAGGCGCGTTGCGGGCAAGATGCAAAGGGGCGGGCATGAGTGAGCAGCGTTGGGCCAAGGGCCGGGACCGCGCGCGCTGGTTGTGGCTGGCGGGGCTGGTCTGCGGGATCAGTTATTTCGCGGCGGTCTATATGCGGCTGGACGGGCCGGCGATCTGGGCGTGGAAGGCGTCGGGGGTCGGGCTGCTCGCCGCGTGGGCGGCAATGAACGCGCGATCCGCCGACGGCAAGCTGATCGCGGCGGTGCTGGCGTTCGGGGCGCTGGGCGACTGGTTGCTCGACGCGGTCGGGATGCTGGCGGGGGCGGCGGCGTTTGCGACCGGGCATCTGATCGCGATCATATTGTATCTGCGCAACCGGCGGCCCAGTCTGACGTCGTCGCAGAAGTTGCTGGCGTGGGCGCTGGTGCCGTTGGCGTTGATCATTGCGTGGGGGCTGACGCGCAGCGCCGAGACGGCGCTGATGGCCGCGGCGATCGCTTATACAGGTGGCGTCGCAATCATGGCGGCGACCGCTTGGACCAGCCGCTTTCCGCGCTACCGGACCGGGATCGGTGCGATGATGTTTCTCGTCAGCGACCTGTTCATCTTTGCCGGGGAGGGCGGGGCGCTGTCGAAGGACGTTTCGATGTGGTTGGTGTGGCCGCTGTATTTCGGCGGCCAGGCGCTAATCTCGCGGGGGGTGGTAAATATGCTGGCGAAAGACCGGCTGCCATAGCATATTCTGCCGCTTTCCCCTTGCCGTGGAGACAGGACGGCCTGGCAGCTTGCCGCCTGGTGGCCGTCGAGCCGGGCTTTGCGCCCGCTGGCCTCGTCCCCCTCACCAGCTTCGCTAGGGTCAGGACCCGTTAATTCCGCGCTCGAGGTTTGAGGCGATTTTGCCCGGGGCGAGGAGAAAAGGCGCAGGAATATGGTTATATTTCCAGACTTTTCGACGCTGTCCCGGGCAAAACCGGTCAAATCCCGCAGGGACGCCGAAATGGCTTCGATCTCGAACCTTCGCGGCCTTGCGGGTAGCGATGCTACCCGCTGCATCCGCCAAGGCCCGATATCTTCGCCATTTCGACGCCTCGAACGTGGAATTAATGCGTCCTGACCCTAGCTCGTGAAGGCGCAAGCTGGGCTGTTCTTTTACTTTGGCGGGAAGGGGTTGTGACCGCTCGCCATCCCATGCCGCGAGCGTCATGCGGTGCAGCAGCCGGTCGTGACCATCATAGAGCGCGATTGCGGTTGGCGGATAAGGCGATACTATGGCACCCCGACCAAGGCGATACCGCCGGTCATGGCGGAGACTGCAGATGAGAATGCTGACAAAAATTGCGCTGGTGGCCGGTTTGTCGCTGTCGTTGACGCATGTGATGCCAACGGCCGCGACCGCTGCGCTCCAGCAGGGAGCGAAGGCGCCCGATTTCACGCTGAATGCTGCGCTGGGCGGCAAGCCGTTCAGCCTGTCGCTGCGCCAGATGCTGAAGAAGGGGCCGGTCGTCCTCTATTTCTTCCCCGCCGCCTTCACGCCCGGCTGTACGATCGAGGCGCATCTGTTCGCCGAGGCGAGTGACGATTTCAACAAGCTGGGCGCGCGCGTGGTCGGGGTGACCGCGGGCAACATCGAACGCGTCGCCGAATTTTCGAAATCCGAATGCCGCGACAAGTTCGCGGTGGCGGCGGACCCCGGCGCGACGGTCGCGGCGCGCTATGACGCGGTGATGCAGCGCCCCGACGGGACGCGCCTGTCGAACCGAACATCTTTCGTCATCGCACCCGACGGCACGATCCTGCTCAGCTATACCGACAGCAAGCCGCAGGCGCATGTCGAAAAGGCGATGGCGGCGGTGCGGGCGTGGAAGGCGAAACGGCGGTAGTTTGGGTCAGTGACGGGGCAAGGGTCTGTTTACGACCAAAACACGACATTTATAGCATCGTCATCCTGAACTTGTTTCAGGATCCATGGCCGGTCGGTTCCTTCGGCGCCGCGCCAAATTCGAGCTCAGGCCATGGATGCTGAAACAAGTTCAGCATGACGAAGGATGGTGAACGCACGTCCGCTTCCCACCCCAAAGCGGACGACCGTGACGACATCTCGTGACGACATCTGTAGTACCTGCCCGGAACAGGCCGCCAGCGCCGCCCCCTATTTCGGTCGCCCGCTGAACCCCGCCGCCTGTCGCAGTTCGTCGGCGTCCATCACATAGCCGTCGCTGACCACCGTCACGACGCGGCGCAGGGCGCCGAGGTCGGTTGAGGCGTCGCCGTCGACCAGCACCATATCGGCTTCCTTGCCCACCGCGATCGAGCCGGTGCGTTTGTCGGCGCCGACGACGCGGGCGGGGATGATCGTCGCGCTCTGGATCGCTTCGGCGGGGGTGAAACCGGCCTGCTGGTAGATTTCCAGTTCGCGAACCAGCTCGATGCCCCAGCCGTCGGTCCCTGCGACGATCGGCACGCCCGCCTTGTGCAGGCGGCCGACCAGCTCGACCATCCTGGCATAGCTTTTGCGGTAATCGTCGCGGGTCAGCCCCTCGACCAGCGGATAGCCGCCGCTGGTAAAGGCGGAACGCTCGATCACCGGCGAGGTGATGCCCATGTAGGGGGCGTAGGCGGGGTGCGGTTTGCCGCCGTCCTGCGTCAACATGCCCTCGAAAATGACGATGGTCGGATCGACCAGCGTATTGCGCTTCGCCAGGTCGGCGATGAAGCCTGCCATCGGAGGCGCGTCGAGGTCGATATCCTTGAAAATTCGAGCCGGTCCCTCAACGCGCTGGCGTGTATTCGATTTGTCGATCACCTCGCGCGGCATCGATTCCATCACCACGAAATTGAGATGGGTAAGCTCGTCATAGCCCGCCGCGACCGCTTCGCTGGGCTTCATGGTGGCGGGGACATGCCCGTGGACGTGCAGGCCCAGCCGGTGCGCCTCGGCCGCTGCGGGCGCGATCCAGGCCGGGTTCATGGAGGTATAGAATTTCACGCCCCACAGCCCGGCGTCCTTGACGCGGCGGACGGCGGCGACCGCCTCTTCTTCGGTGCTGACAACTTCTGCGCCCTGTGCCGCGAGCGGATCCTTTTTGTCGATGATCACCGAGATGAAGGGCTCGCCCATCAGCAGCGTCCCCGCGGCGCGGCGCCTGGTCGCGTCGACGGCGCGGTCAAAGGTGGTGCCGGGGCTGCGGAAGCTGGTGATACCGTTCGCCATGTTGGTCAGCACGCTCCAGTCGTCGCCGATATGGAGGTGGCTGTCCCAGATGCCGGGAACCAGCGTCTTGCCGCGGCCGTCGATGACGCGCGTCCCGCGCGGCGCCTTGACCGTTCCGGCGGCCGCAATCCGCGCGATCTTGCCGTCGCGCGCCAGAACCGCGCGATTGTCGAGGAATACGCCCGCATCGGCGTCGAACAGGCGGACATTGTCGAACAGCACCGGCGCCCGGGCGGACGGAGACAGGAATCGACGGGCCACCGCCGTCACCGCCTCTGCCGTCGCGGCATCCTGCACGTCGCGCAGTTGGCGCAGCGCGCCCTCATATCCCTTGGGCATTACCGACAAAAAGCTGATGTCGGCGAAATAGCGCTTCCGCTCGTCGAGCCAGACGGGATAGGGCGAGGGCAGAATCCCGCTGACGAAGGCGAGCTGCACGGTTTTCGGGCCGTTCGGACCCTGGATCACCTGCGTCGGACCCAGGCTCATGCGGCCTTTGCCGCTGGGCAGGAAATCGATGCCGGCGTCGCCTGCCGCGGCCAGCGCGTTGATGAGCGGTGCGTTGGCGATGCCCACGCCGCCCGCCGGAATATACCAGCCGCCCGCTGCAGCCTCGCCCGCGTCGTTCGCGGTTTTCCAACTCGCGCGGCCGTTGGCGACGCGATATTCCTCGGCCGCGTCGCCCGAAATGGTGACCCCGCGGACAGTCGTCGCGGCGACCGACCCGTCGGCGGCGAAGCTGGTTACCTGATCCATCTCGGTAATCCAGCCGCGAAGTTCCTGCGACCAGCGATAGGCGGTTCGGCCGTCGGGCAATTGCCATTGCCACTGGTCGCCGTGCTGGCCCGCCTCCGACACCACAACATAATGGACGGCGTCGGCGGGCGGGACGAGCAGCTGCTCCTTGGGAACCGGCGCTGCGGCCGTTGTCGGCGCGGTTTCGTGCGCCTGCACGGCGGGCAGGGCCGCCGAAGCCAGCAGGGCGGCAGTCAGAATCAGGCGCATCGTCGATTTCCCCCGGTCGTTGTGCACTGGCGACCATGGTAGGCGCGTCCGGGCAAGCGAAGCAAGTTGCGACCGAAGGCAAAGGGGAATCGACGAACAGCGGGCGGCGTCCCGGTCGCGACCGGGGCCGCGTCGTCAGTCGCGTTTTTGCAAGCTGACCACCGCGTGGAAGGGAATCTCGCCATAGACATGCGGAAACAGATCGCCGCCACGCGCGGGTTCCCAGTGCACCGCATCGCCAAGGCAAGCCAGATCGATTTCGGCGATCATCAATTCGCCGCTGCCGGAAAAATGCCGGGCAATGGTCGTTTCCAGCTGGTCGGCGGCCGACAAGTGGATATAGCCGTCGGCAATATCGACCGGGGCGCCGCGGAACACGCGCTCGCGCTCGAAATCGGTCCATTGCTGAACCGTCAGCACCTTGAAGGCGGTCGCCGACGCCGTCATTCGAGCGGTGCCCCGGTGGCCAGCGCCGCATCGTCGACGTCGCCGTCGTCCGCTTCGCCTTCGTCGATCAGCGCCGCCGAAACGACATGCTCGTCGTCTGCCACGTCGAACAGCCGGACCCCCGCGCTGCCGCGCCCGATGACGCGCATCGAATCGAGCCCCATGCGGATCAGCTTCGCCTGGTCGGTGACCAGCATCAGTTGATGCGCCTTCGTCGCGGGGAAGCTCGCGACGACCGGACCGTTGCGCGCGATATTGTCGATGTTGGTGATCCCCTGACCGCCGCGACCGGTGCGGCGATATTCATAGGCCGACGACAGCTTGCCGTAACCGTTGGCGCACACGGTCAGGATGAACTGTTCGCGCGCTGCAAGCTCGGCCATGCGGGCTTCTTCCAGCGTCGGTTCGTTCTCGTTATCCTTCCACGGTGCGGCGCGCAGATAGGCTTCGCGTTCGTCGCCCGTGGTGCCGACGCGGTGGAGGATCGACAGCGAAATGACCTCGTCGCCCGCCGACAGGCGCATCCCGCGCACGCCGGTGGAATTGCGGCTCTGGAATTCGCGGACGTCGTCACCGGCAAAGCGGATCGCCTTGCCCTGGCGCGTCGCCAGCAGCACATCGTCGCTTTCGTCGAGCAGCGCGACACCGATCAGCCGGTCGTCCTCGTCCTCGCCCTCGAATTTCATCGCGATCTTGCCGTTCGAGGGGATGTTGGTGAAGGCGTCCATGCTGTTACGACGCACGCTGCCCTTCGCGGTTGCAAACATGACGTGCAGCTTGCCCCATTCGGTCTCGTCCTCGGGCAGGGGCAGCACGGTCGAGATCGTCTCGCCGGTCGCCAGCGGCAACAGGTTGACCATCGGTCGGCCGCGCGTGGCCGGTCCGCCTTCGGGCAGTCGCCACACCTTCATGCGGTAAACCTTGCCCGCGGTCGAAAAGAACAGCACCGGCGTGTGCGTCGAGGTGACGAACAGCTCGGTGACGACATCCTCGTCCTTCGTCGCCATGCCGGCGCGGCCCTTGCCGCCGCGGCGCTGGGCGCGGAAGGTGTCGAGCGTGGTGCGCTTGATATAGCCGTCGAGGGTTACGGTGACGACCATTTCCTCGCGCTCGATCAGATCCTCGTCGTCGATGCCGTCGGCGGCGGGAGCGACGAGCGTCTTGCGCGGCGTCGCGAACTCGTCCCGCACCGCGACCAGCTCCTCGCGCATCACGCCATAGAGTTTGACGCGGTCGGCGAGGATCGAAAGCAGCTCCTCAATCTCGGATGCCAACGCGCCGAGTTCCTTGCCGATTTCATCGCGGCCAAGCGCGGTGAGGCGGTGGAGGCGGAGGTCGAGGATCGCCTTCACCTGCGCCTCGGACAGACGGTAGGTCGCGGCATCTTCCATCTCGCCCTCGATCGCTTCGACGAGGCGGATGTAGGGGGCGATCTCGCCGATCGGCCATTCGCGCGCAAGCAGCGCTTCGCGAGCCGCGGCGGGCGAGTTCGAGCCGCGGATGATGCGGACGACTTCGTCGAGGTTGCTCACCGCGACGACCAGGCCAAGCAAGATGTGCGCGCGGTCGCGCGCCTTTGCCAGCTCGAACTTGCAGCGTCGGGTGATGACCTCTTCGCGGAAGATGATGAAGGCCGAAAGTATATCCTTCAACCCCATCATTTCGGGGCGGCCGCCGCGGATCGCGAGCATGTTGGCGGGGAAGCTCGACTGCGCCGGGGTGTGGCGCCACAGCTGGTTGAGCACGACCTCCGCGGTCGCGTCGCGCTTCAGCTCGATGACGACGCGTACGCCCTCGCGGTTCGATTCGTCGCGGATGTCCGCGACCCCCTCGATGCGCTTGTCGCGCGCCGCCTCGGCGATCTTCTCTACCAGGCCTGATTTGCCGACCTGGAACGGAATCGATGTCAAAACAATCGATTGACGGTCGTTCCTGCCTTCTTCGATAATGTGCGTCGCGCGCATCATGATCGAGCCCCGGCCGGTGGCATAGGCGCTGCGCGCACCGCCCTGGCCCAGCATCATCGCGCCGGTCGGGAAA
>JAHCKJ010000089.1 GCA_026125835.1 Sphingopyxis sp. | reverse complement strand
TCCCGCGCGCTTTTCGCAGCGCGCTCGGCAATCGAGTGTTCGGCTGTGATGATTGTCTGGCGGTGTGCCCGTGGAACAAATTCGCTGACACCGCGCACGCGCACCGCGCCTTTTTGCCGCGCGGCGAACTCGTCGCGCCGTCGCTCGCCGATCTGCTCGCGCTCGACGATGCCGGGTTCCGGCAGGTGTTTGCCGGGTCGCCGATCAAGCGCATCGGGCGCGGGCGGATGGTGCGCAACGCCGCGATTGCCGCGGGGAACAGCGGCGATTTGGGGTTTCGGCCGGTGCTGGAGCAGCTGACGGAGGATGACACGCCGATGGTGGCGGATGCGGCGCGCTGGGCGCTCGATCAATTGACGCTATGACGTCAGCGGCGCAGTGCGTCGATACAGCTCGGGATATTGGCGTCGCGGCCGTCGGGGGTACGCGCATCGACATGCGTCGCGAGCGGATCGGCGCCCTGGCGCGGAGCATAATAATAAATGTCGAGGATGCAGGCGCTGCCGCCGAATTGCAATTTGCGGGCGCTGCCCTCGGTCACGTCGAGCCGCGGTTTGCCGAACAGCGACAGGGCAGCGTTGGCAGGATGACCGATCAGGCTGTTATTCTGGACCGGACGCGGTGCCGGAATGGTGGCGGACGGGCCGCCCGGGGGGGGCGTCGCGCGTGGAATCGCGCTGCCGGCGCAGCCGCCGAGAAGCAGGGCGAGGACGGCAATAGCGGCCGGACGGCGGATTCGGATCATAAACGGCGGTCCCCGCTCGCGAGATGGAGCATGTGAACGGCCATAGCGGCGCTGACGATCGGCGCCAACAGATTGGCGACAGGCACCACAAAGCTTGCGGCGGACAGCAGGCCGAGCGACCAGCGCGCCGGCCGGTCGAATCGCGGCCGGTCGGGGTGGCGCGCCAGCACCATTGCCTCGAGATCGCGGCCGAGCAGCAGTCCGTTGACGAATAGCGCCAAGATCGGGGTGCCGATGCCCGTAACCAGCAGCAGGATATAGATCGGCAGCGCGAGCAGATTGCCGCCGATCAGCCGGACCAGCGATGCGAGCGCGAGGCGGATATTCTGCCGCCAGCCGACATCGACGGCGCGCGCCGCCGCGGCGGGATAATGGCGTCCTTCGACATCGGCGATGATCGCGTCGGCGAACAGCCCGACGACGACGATCGCGACGGCGCGAAAGAGCAGCCAGCTGCCCGCGATGATCAGGAGGACGACCAGGATGCCCGCCATGTCCTGTTCGGCGGCACCCAGCCACCCCCAATGGTCCATCGCCCAGCGCGCGGCGAAATAAAGTGCGGCGCCCGCGACGACCAGCAGGAACAAGGTCAGCGCCAGGCTTTGCAGCAGGATACGCAGCACGCGCGGGTTCGGCAGATCGCGAAGCGCGAGCAGAAAGGCGTGGACGGCGCGGGTCATCGCCCGGGGATGCTGGGCAGCAGGGCGCGCGTCAAGCGCCGCGCTTGCCTTGACCCGCCCGCATCCCTAAAGCGCGGCAACTTTTTCCCGCACATCACAGGATATTTTATGGCCGCCACCGACCGTTTCGACGTTGTTGCCATCGGCAATGCGATTGTCGACGTTCTTGCCCGCGCCGACGACGCGCTGATCGAAAGCGAAAATCTGGTCAAAGGGTCGATGCGGCTGATTGACGCCGACGAGGCCGAACGGCTTTATGCCGCGATGGGCCCGGCGATTGAAATGTCGGGCGGCAGTGCGGCGAACACGCTCGCCGGGATGGCGGCGCTCGGACGCCGCTGCGGCTTTATCGGCCAGGTGGCGCAGGACCAGCTGGGGCAGGTGTTCACGCACGACCTGACCTCGCTCGGCGTCGCGTTCGACACGCCGCCGTCGGCCGGCGGCGCGCCGACCGCGCGTTGCCTGATCCTGGTCACCCCCGACGGTCAGCGGACGATGAATACCTTTCTGGGCGCGTCGCAGAATCTGGGTCGCGAATCGCTCGACGCGGCGCTGATCGCCGACGCCGACATCCTGTACCTCGAAGGCTATCTTTGGAACGCCGATGCCTCGCGCGCGGCGATGGCCGAAGCAATCGGGATGGCCAAGACGGCGGGCCGCCGCGTTGCCTTCACTCTTTCCGATACCTTTGTTGTCGCCGGACATGGCGAAGATTTCCGCCGCATGATGGCGGCGGGCGATATCGACATCCTGTTCGCGAACGAGGCCGAACTGCTCGAACTGGCGCAGCAGGGCGATTTCGAGGCGGCGCTCGCCCAGGTCGCTGCCCAGGTGCCGCTGCTCGTTGCGACGCGCGGTGAAAAGGGTGCGGTTGCGATGACGGGCGGCGAACGCACCGAAGTAGCCGCCGAGCCGATTGACGATGTCGTCGACACGACCGGGGCGGGCGATTTGTTTGCGGCGGGTTTCCTGTCGGGGCTGGTCGAAGGCCGCCCGATCGCCGAGTGCCTGACGATGGGCGCGGTGTGCGCCCGCGAAATCATTGCCCAGGTCGGCCCGCGGGCGCAGACCAACCTCAAGGCCAAGGTCGCCGCCCGGATCGGCTAGGAACTTTCGGTCAGCCGACGCGTCCTATGCGCCAGAAGAAAGGCACAGGAGGATGACATGGCCGACGAAATTCACGAAACCCGCGCCCCTGACGGGACAACGCACACGACGAAGATCATCGATCGCGAACCGCGGCGCGGCGGCGGCCTGGGCATGGGCCTGATCCTGCTCGTTGTGCTGGCGTTCGCGGGCTTTTTTGCATTCCAGTTCCTTGCCAACGACAAGGCGGAAACGGGTGCGATCACCGAAGCGGCGCAAAAGGTCGGCGATGCGGCGCAGGATGTCGGCGACGCCGCGCGGGAAGCGGTGAAATAATCGAAGCTGGAATCTAGGTGGCGGCGGACCGGTCGTCCGCCGCCTCGGGATGTTTCTTGAACAGGGCGCGGTCGGCGGGGCCGAAGCCACGGGTCCAGATCAGCCAGGCATAGATGCCGAGGATGAAGGGGACGCCGATCAGCAGTTCGGCCCATTCGGGCAGCCGCGTCGCGCCCCAGCCCAGAATCGCGGCGCCCGCGGTGGCCCACACGAGCGCCCAGCGCAGGCTGTTGACCGGCGCGCCAAGGACGCGCGCGAGCAGCCGCGCCTTGACCACCGAAGCAAAGCCGAGCGCGAGCATCAGCGCCAGCGCGACCGCGGCGGCGTAGGTGATCGGGGGCAGCCCCATCGATTTGGCAACCAGGATCAGCGCGACGCTGAGCACCGCCTGCAAGGCCAGCGTCGCGATGCTGATCAAAAGATTGCGGTGGCGTGCGACATAGACCAGCGCCGCTTCGCTGACGACCGCCGTGGCCGCGACGACCTCGGCGGCGAGCAGGAAGGCGAGTGCAGCGGTCCCGCTGACAAATTCGGGGCCGACAAGGCCCATCACCGCTTCGCCCGGAATGCCGAGCGCGAGCGCGACCCCGGCCTGCGCGGCGATGATCCAGAAACCCACCTGGCTGACTTGTGCCGCCACGGCGGCAAGCTTTTTTTCGGCCAGGTTGCGGGTGATGACTGGCCCAAGAATCGGTTCGAAACTGGTTTTCAGCTTTTGCGGCAGCGATGCGACCTGCTGCGCCATATAATAAATGCCGTAAATCGTCGGCGAGGTGAACTGGCCGAGGATGAACAGGTCGAGGCGGCGCGTGCCCCATTCGATGGCGTCGGCGGCGGCGAGCGGCGCGTTGCGCCGCGCAACTGCAATCAGATGCGCGGGATGCGGCTGCCAGCCGCGCGGCCCGCCATAGTGACGCAGCATCGGGATGAGCGCGGTCAGAAATGCGCCGAGCATCGCGGCGGCATAGGACAGCATCAACCCGTCGCTGACCGACACGAACCAGAAGCCCGCGGCGGCGGCGCTGATCACCCAGGGCTCGACGATCGCGCGCGCGCGCACCGTCGCGCCAATGTCGAAACGATAGGCGCAGGCGGCGAGCGCGATGTCGGTCCCGGCAATCGCAAAGACGAGCAGCGCCATCCAGCGGTCGGCACCGCCGACGTTGCCCGCGGGATACATCAGCTGCGGAAAGGCGAAAAGCAGCGCCGATCCGGCCGCCGAGGCGAGCAGCGCCACAAACATGCCGTCCCAGACGACGGTGCGCTGGTCGCCGCCGGCGATGCTGAGCTGTTCGGCCAGGCCGCGTTTGAGGCCCAGCGTCGCAACCTGCGCGACGAGTTCGATGACCAGCACGGCAAAGGCGAAACGCCCGACGGCTTCGGGGCCGTACCAGCGGCCCGCGACATACAGGAAGGGCAGGCGCGCGACGAGGCGCAGGATGAAGCCGAAGAAGTTGGTGCGTCCGCCCTTGGCGAGCGCGGCGGTGTCGGCGTCGCCCGACGGGGCAGCGGCCGATGCGGGCGCGGATGCGCTGTCCGTCTGGCTCAAGCCCGCCGCCCCTTCTGCTGATCCCCGCGGCGCACCTTAGCGCGGAGCGGCGGGGCAGGCAAATCCGTGCAATCGGTCACCGGCCCTCGGCTCGCAGCGGGCGGCTGAGCAGAGCCTGAATGATATCGGCGACATGCACTTCGCTCGCGACCAGCCGCGCCACCGCGTCGGTGATCGGCATGTCGATGCCGTCGGCGCGCGCGGCGGCCGCCACCACCGGCGCACTGAACGCGCCTTCGGCGACGGTGCGGCGGTCGGCCATCAGCGTGGCGGCGGTCTCGCCGCGGCCCAGCCCCTGACCGAGCGCGAAGTTGCGCGAATTGGCCGAGGTGCAGGTGAGGACTAGGTCACCGAGCCCCGCGAGCCCCGCGAGCGTTTCCGCCTGCGCCCCGCGTGCCAGCCCGAACCGGGTCATCTCGGCAAAGCCGCGGCTGATGAGCGCCGCGCGCGCGTTGAGCCCCAGCCCGGCGCCGTCGACGATGCCGCAGGCGATCGCGAGGATATTCTTGATCGCGCCGCCAATCTCGGCGCCGATGACGTCCGCCGAGACATAGGGGCGGAAATGCGGCCGCGCGATCGCGCGCGCCAGATCGGACGCAAGGACGGGATCGGCGGCAGCAAGGGTGATCGCGGTCGGCAGTCCCGCGGCGACCTCGTGCGCGAAGGTCGGCCCCGACAATACCGCATGCGGCCGCTGCGGCGCGAGGTCGCGCGCCATGTCGATCGGGAAGGCAAAGCTGCCCGCCTCCATCCCCTTGCTGCAAAAGACCAGCGGCGCGTCGCCCGGCGGCAGTTCGGCGAGCACCGCGCGCAGGAATGGCACCGGCACGACGATAAGCAGCGCGTCAAGGTCGGCCATGTCGGTCAGTGTGCCGGTCGCGGTCAGCGACGCCGACAGCGTCGCGCCGGGCAGGAAGACCGGGTTGCGATGCTGGGCATTGATCGCCGCAACCACCTCGGCTTCGCGCGCCCACAGGCGGACGGGCGCGCCGTCGGCCGCGAGCATCTGGGCCAGCGCGGTGCCCCAGGCGCCGCCGCCGACCACGCCGAAATTGCGATATGACGTCATGCTTTCACTCCGGCGCCGCGCACGGTTTCGGCCGCGGGATCGAGGGGCCAGCGCGGGCGGGCGGCGACCGACAGATCGTCGAGCAGTCCTGCCGCGAAGCGTTCGGCCCCGGCCCAGGCGATCATCGCGCCATTGTCGGTGCACAGCCACAAGGGCGGCGCGACGAAGGGGCGATCGAAGCGCGCGGCGAGATCGGTGAGCGCGGCGCGGATCGCGCCATTTGCGGCGACTCCGCCTGCGACGACGAACGCCGTTGCATCGGGGCAGGCGGCGAGCGCGATGCGGCTGCGATCGACAAGGCAGTCGACAACCGCCTGCTGGAACGAGGCGGCGAGGTCGGCGAAGCTGAGCGCGTCGCTGGCGGCGGCGCGCGCGACCGCGCTTTTGAGGCCCGCGAAGGAGAAGTGCGGTTCGGCGCTGCCGACCAGCGGGCGCGGCAGCGGCACGGCGTGGGGATTGCCCTCGCGCGCGATGCGCTCGACCGCCGGGCCGCCGGGATAGCCGAGGCCGAGGAGTTTGGCGGTCTTGTCAAAGGCTTCGCCTGCGGCATCGTCGATTGTGGTGGCGAGGCGGCGATAGTCGCCGACGCCCCTGACCAGCAGCAGCTGGCAATGGCCGCCCGAGACGAGCAGCAGCAGATAGGGAAATTCGAGGGTTGCGTCGACGAGCCGCGGCGACAGCGCATGGCCTTCGAGATGGTTGACCGCGATCAGCGGCTTGTTCGCGGCGTGCGCGAGCGCCTTGCCGGTGACCAACCCGACCATCACCCCGCCGATCAGCCCGGGACCGGCGGTTGCGGCGACGGCGTCGACATCGGCGAGCGACACGCCGGCATCGGCAAGCACGCCCGCGACGATCGGCGCGAGCCGGTCGACATGTGCACGCGCCGCAATTTCCGGCACGACCCCGCCGAACGGCCGATGCTCGGCCTCTTGCCCCGCGACGCGGTGCGCCAATATGCGCCGGTCGCTGTCGACAAGCGCCGCCGCGGTTTCGTCGCAGCTCGATTCCAGGCCGAGGATGAGAGTCATATTATTGCGTACCCCTTTACCCGCCCCTTTATCGGCAGGGCAAGCCGCGCTAGCAGCATTGCGATGACCGAGCTTCCTTCCATCGATAATCCGCTTCGCATCGGCACCCGCGCATCGCCGCTGGCGATGGCACAGGCGCAGATGACGGTCGCGGCGTTGATCGTAGCGCATGGCCTTGCCGCCGAAGCGCTCGAGATTGTGCCGATGACCGCGACCGGCGACCGGATCCAGGACCGCGCGCTCGCCGAGGTCGGCGGCAAGGCGCTGTGGACGCGCGAGCTTGACGCGGCGCTCGACGCCGGGGCGATCGATATCGCGGTCCACTCGCTGAAAGACGTCGAAACCATCCGCGATGCGCGCTTTGCCCTCGGCGCCATGCTCGAACGCGCCGATCCGCGCGACCGGCTGGTGGTGCGCGACGGGATGGCGGCGACGACAATTGCCGAGCTGCCGCACGGTGCCCGGTTGGGAACGAGCAGCCCGCGCCGCGCCGCGCAGATCCGGCGAATCCGCCCCGATGTGGCGCCGGTGCTGCTGCGCGGCAATGTCGCGACGCGGCTGGCGAAGCTGGCGGCGGGCGAGGCCGACGCGACCTTGCTCGCGGCAGCGGGGCTCGACCGGCTGGGGATGCACGCGGTCGGTACCGCGCAGGACATCGCGATGCTGCTCCCGGCGGCGTCGCAGGGCGCGATCGGGACCGAATGCCGCGCCGATGACGGCGCCGCGCTTGCGCTTTTGCGGGCGATCGATCACGAACCGACGCACCGCGCGGTCGCCGCGGAACGCAGCTTTCTGGCGGCGCTTGGTGGTGATTGCCGTTCGCCGGTGGCCGCGCATGCACATTGGCGCGACGACGGCATGCTGCAGCTCGATGCCGAGATATTCTCCGAAGACGGCGCCGATCACGCCGCCGGTCACGCGCTTGTCGATCATGACGACGCTGCCGCGGCGCTGGCGCGGCGGTTGCTCGACGACGCGCCCGACAGCGTTCGGCGGCTGTTTGCCGCATGACGCGCGGCTTGCCGCTGGTCGTCACCCGCCCCGAACCGGGCAATGCCATCACGGTCGCGCGCGCCGCGGCGCTCGCTCTCGATGCCCGCGCGATGCCCTTGTTCGCGGCGCGCGCCTTGCCCTGGACGCCGCCCGCCGCCGGTGATTTCGACGCCATGCTGCTGACCAGCGCGCAGGCGGTGCGCCTCGCCGGGCCGCAGCTCGCAGCGCTGGCGGCGCTCCCGGCCTATGCGGTGGGCACTGCGACCGCGGCGGCGGCGGCGGCCGCGGGGCTGACGATCGTCCGCACCGGCGAGGCGGACGCCCAATCCCTTCTTGACGTCATGGCCTCAGAGAAAATCGACCGGATTTTATGGCTTTGCGGTCACGACCGGTCGGCGTTCGACCCTTGTGGTGCGTTGCTCCAGCCGCTGCCTTGCTATGCCGTC
>JAHCKJ010000088.1 GCA_026125835.1 Sphingopyxis sp. | reverse complement strand
ATCCGCATCTGGCGCGCGCATGTCGACACCGCGGTGCAGACCGCCTTGCCCGACCTGCCCTCCGCCGCGCTGACGCTGGTCGAGCTTGGCATCCATCATGAACAGCAACATCAGGAATTGCTGCTCACCGACCTCAAGCATCTCTTTGCGCAGAACCCCCTCGGCCCGGCGGTCTGGGACAGCGAAATCGCGCGTAAAGTTTCGCAGTTTTCCGCCATGAAATGGATCGAGGGCAAGGCGGGTATCGTCGGCGTCGGCCATGCTGGGGGCGGCTTCGCCTTCGATTGCGAAGGCCCGCGCCACGATACGCTCCTCGCGCGCCATGCGCTCGCCAGCCGCCCGGTCAGCAACGGCGAATGGCAGCAGTTCATTGCCGACGGCGGCTATCACACCCCCTCGCTATGGCTCAGCGACGGCTGGGCGTGGGTGCAGGCCGAGGGTATCGACGCACCCGCCTATTGGGACGGCGATCGCCAGTTCACCCTGTCGGGCTGGCAGGATATCGACCCCGCCGCCCCCGTCACCCACATCAGTTTTTTCGAAGCCGACGCCTTCGCCAGCTGGGCGGGCGGGCGCCTGCCGACCGAATTTGAATGGGAGGCTGCGGCGGCGGGGCTTGATCCGGCTGCCGGTCAGCAACTCGACGCCGCCGGACCCGTTCAGCCCGCGGCGGCGGTCGATGACACCGATCTGCAACAGATGTTCGGCAGCGTCTGGGAATGGACCGGCAGCGCCTATCGCCCCTATCCCGGCTTCCGCGCCGCGCCCGGCGCGGTCGGCGAATATAATGGCAAGTTCATGAGCGGCCAGTTCGTGCTGCGCGGCGGCAGCTGCGCAACCCCGCGCGGCCATCTGCGCGCCAGTTACCGCAACTTCTTTTACCCCCACCAGCGTTGGCAGTTCACCGGCCTCCGCCTCGCAAAGGATATTTGAAACCATGGGCGTCGTGCGCAATCTCCGTCAGGTTTCGGCGGACGACGCGGGGGTCGACATCGCCTTTCGCGCCGACGTCCGCGCGGGACTGGCGCAAAGGCAAAAGGCGATTCCGGCGCGCTGGTTCTATGACGCGACCGGATCGGCGCTGTTCGAGGATATCACCGCGCTCCCCGAATATTATCCGACGCGCAGCGAAACCGATCTGCTCGCCCGCCACGCCGCCAATATCGCTGCCGCGATCGGCCCGGACCGGGCGGTGGTCGAGCTGGGGTCGGGCAGTTCGACCAAGACGCCGCTGCTGCTCGGCGCGATCGCGCCCGCCGCTTATGTGCCGGTCGATATTTCGGGCGATTTCCTGCGCGACAGCGCCGCGGCGCTCGCCGCCCACTTCCCGGGCCTGCCCATCTATCCGGTCGAGGCCGATTTCACCCAGCGCGTCGCGCTGCCGCGCGAGATTTGCCCGCTGCCCAAGCTCGGTTTTTTCCCCGGCTCGACGATCGGCAATATGGTTGCGCGCACCGCGATCGATCTGCTCCGCAACTGGCGCGAAGCGCTCGGCGAAGGGTCTTTGCTGCTCATCGGGATCGACCGGATCAAGGATATTGCGGTGCTCGAGCGCGCCTATGACGATCCCGCTGGCGTAACTGCGGCATTCAATCTCAACCTGCTCGAGCGGATCAATCGCGAGCTGGGCGGCGACATTCCGGTCGAAAATTTCACCCATCGCGCGATCTGGAACGACGTTCATGCGCGGATCGAAATGCATCTGGTCGCGGCGTGCGACATGGATTTCACCGTCGACGGCCGCGAATATCGGATGGCGAAGGGCGAGACGATCCACAGCGAGAACAGCCACAAATATGGCCCGCGCGACGCGAACCTGCTGCTCCGCGCCGGAGGGTGGACCCCCATCGCAACGTGGGACGATGCCGACCCCGCCTTTGCGCTGATCCTTGCCGAAGCAACCGAGTTCCGCTCGGCCCCTTGACGCCCGGACATCAGAACCTAGAGCAACGGTCCCTCCTTCTCCGTTTGTCCTGAGCTTGTCGAAGGACCGCCCTTCTTTGTTGCGCCGGCCGAAAGACAAGAACGGCCCTTCGACAAGCTCAGGGCGAACGGCGGTGGGGTGGTTTGAAAATGATAGGGGACAGCAAATGATCGTCGGCGTCATCGGGGCAGGGCAAATGGGCGCGGGCATCGCGCAGGTGTCGGCGGGGGCGGGGCATGACGTGCTGCTGTCCGACATCGACCTGGCGCGCGCCGAAGCAGGCAAGGCGGGCATTGCCAAGGCGCTCGGTCGCCTGGTTTCCAAGGACAAGATGACGCAAGGCGACGCCGACGCGCTGCTCGCGCGTATCACCCCGGTCGCCGACCATGGCGCCTTCGCCCCCACCGATCTGGTCATCGAGGCGGCGACCGAACGCGAGGAGATCAAGCGCGCGATCTTTGCCAGCGTGGGCGCGCATCTGTCGGCGACCGCCATCCTCGCCAGCAACACCAGCTCGATCCCGATCACCCGCTTGGCGCAGGCATCGCCCGACCCGTCGCGCTTCATCGGGGTGCATTTTTTCAACCCGGTGCCGGTCATGGGGCTGATCGAGCTGATCCGCGGCCTCGCCACCAGCGACGCGACGCTGCAAGCCGTCGAGGCGTTCGGCCGCGGGCTCGGCAAGGAAATCGTCCACGCCAACGACGCTCCCGGCTTCATCGTCAACCGCGTCCTGATGCCGCTGATCAACGAAGCGGTGTTTGCGCTGGGCGAGGGCGTTGCGACGATGCGGGACATCGACACCGGCTGTCGCCTTGGCCTCAACCATCCGATGGGGCCGATCACGCTCGCCGACTTCATCGGGCTCGACACCTGCCTTGAAATCATCCGCGTGCTGCACAGCGGCACCGGCGATCCCAAATTCCGCCCCGCGCCGCTGCTCGTCCAATATGTCGAGGCGGGCTGGGTCGGCAAAAAGGCGGGGCGCGGCTTTTACGACTGGACGGGAGCCGAACCCGTTCCGACGCGTTAGCAGCTTATGCGGTCAGGGGGCCGCCAAGGAGGCGTGACATGCACAGGAAAACTCTCGCAGGATTGTCAGTCGCCGCGCTGGTCGTCGCGGCGCCCGCTTTTGCCCAGCAGGGGGCGCCCGAAGATTCGACGCTCAAAGACACCGCCAATCAGGTCACCGAACCGTTCGACGGCAAGGAAGCCCCCGCCAAACTGGTCGCGGTCCAGGCCGATCCCTATTCGCTGGCGGGGCTCGGCAAATGTTCGGCGATCATTCGCGAAGTGACCGAACTCAACGAGGTGCTTGGCCCCGACGTCAACGAAATCGTCGACAAGGACCGCGAAAAGAAGCGCGAAGAAACCGCGGGCCGCGTCGCGGGCAGTCTGGCCGGATCGCTCATCCCCTTTCGCGGCCTGATCGGCGAGGTCACCGGCGCCAACGCCGAACGGCGACGCTACGCCGCGGCGGTCTATGCCGGGACGGTGCGGCGCGGGTTCCTGAAAGGCGTCGGCCTGCAACGCGGGTGCAAGGCGCCCGCGCGGCCCTGATTCGGTGACCCAAGGCTTCGATCCCGAAACACTGGCGTTCTACGCAAAAGAGGCGCCGGTTTATACGGCGAGCGGCACCGGCGGGATCAATCGCCACCTTGTCGATTTTGCGGACCGATTGAATCCCGGCGCCCGGGTGTTGGAACTGGGGTGCGGTGGGGGCATCGACGCACAATATCTGATTGCGCGCGGCTTTGACGTCGATGCGACCGACGGCGTTGCAGAGATAGCGGTGCAGGCGGCGGCCCGGCTTGGCCGACCGGTCAGGGTTATGCGTTTTGACGAACTGGACGCCGACGCCACGTATGACGCGATTCTCGCATCAGCGTGCCTGCTGCATGTCCCGCGCGACGATCTCGTCTCGGTATTGGGCCGGGTTCACCGCGCAATTCGCCAAGGCGGCTGGCACTTGGCGACGTACAAGGGCGGCGGTCGCGAAGGGCGGGATCGGTTCGGACGCTATTTCAACTATCTGACGGCAGATGAGGCGCGGCGGCTGTACGAGGGTGCCGGACCTTGGCAGGAGGTTGAGATCACCGGAGGACTCGGCGGTGGCTATGATGGCGTGCAGGGTCCATGGGTGCGGGTGATCGCCCGCCGCTGAAAGGAGCGCCGAGGATGCAAGTCGGTACCCCCCGATCCTTCACTATCGACGTGCCGCAAGCGGCGCTCGACGATCTCAAAGACCGGCTGGCGCGGACGCGCTGGCCGGAAAAGGAAACCGTCGACGACTGGGATCAGGGCATCCCGCTCGCTTATGCGAAGGAACTCGCGGCCTATTGGCGCGACGAATATGATTGGCGCGGCGTCGAAGCGCGGCTGAATGCGCTGCCCAATTATCTCGCGACGATCGACGGGCTCGACATCCACTTCCTGCATGTCCGCTCGGCCAATCCCGCCGCGCGGCCCCTGATCCTGACCCACGGCTGGCCGGGGTCGGCGCTCGAGTTTCTCGATGTCATCGAACCGCTGTCGGCCGACTATCACCTCGTGATCCCGTCGCTGCCCGGCTATGGTTTTTCGGGCAAGCCGACCGAGGCCAAATGGAGCGTCGAGCATATCGGCGCGGCGTGGGACGCGCTGATGGTTGCGCTCGGTTACGACCGCTATTTCGCGCAGGGCGGCGACTGGGGCAGCGCGGTGACCTGCGCGATCGGGATGCACCACGCCGATCATTGCGCCGGCATCCACGTCAATATGGTCGTCGGCGCGCCGCCGCCCGACCTGATGAGCGACTTGACCGATGCCGAAAAACTCTATCTCGCGCGCTTTGCCTGGTATCAGGCGAAGGACAGCGGCTATTCGACCCAGCAGGCGACCCGGCCGCAGACGATCGGTTATGCACTGACCGACTCACCCGTCGGGCAGATGGCGTGGATCGCCGAAAAATTCCACGGCTGGACCGATTGCGGACATCAGCCGGACGGGCAGTCGACCGGCGGCCATCCGGAGAAGGCGCTGTCGAAGGATGCCATGCTCGACACGATCAGCCTCTATTGGCTGACTGCGAGCGCGGCCTCGTCGGCGCGGCTCTATTGGCACAGTTTCCGCAACTTCGCGGCGGGCGAAATATCGGTGCCGACGGGGTGCAGCCTGTTCCCGAACGAGATCATGCGGCTGTCGCGGCGCTGGGCCGAACGGCGGTACAAGAATATCGTCCATTGGCACGAACTGCCCCGCGGCGGCCATTTCGCCGCGTGGGAACAACCCGAACTCTTCGTCAGCGAGGTGCGCGCCGCGCTGGCCAAGATGGAACTCTGATCCCGGCGTTTAGCGCGGCACCACCACCTGGCGGCAGGTTTCGGGCGACGAGCGCAGCGCTGTGTTCCACATCGCCTCGTTCCCCTTGGTATGCAGTCGCCAGCCCGCGCGGTTCTCGTAAATCGCGCCGCTTGCGGCGGGGGCCGAGCGCATCAGTTGCGCACGGTCGCCATTAACGCCGACCAGCGCCCCGTTCTTGACGAAATCGACCTTCAGGCGGGTTCCGCGGTCGCACTCATAATAGGTGCTGACCCCCGGGCCGCCCACCGACGCGCAGGCCGTAAGCAGCAGTACCGAACCGCCAAGCGCGATGGTTTTCATTTGTGCCATGGCTATTCCCTCCCTCAATAGCCCGACCGGACGCACAGCACGTCGGCCAGATAGACGCGCCCGCCGATGGTTTCCATATGCTCGCGCGCCGATCCGTTCCAGCCGATCGAGCGGCACCAATTGTCCGCGGTGCGCGCCGCGCAGGCGGCAGTCGCCGAACCGCTGGAACAGGCCGGAACACGGAAATTGCCGGTCGCGGGCTGGGTGTGGAATTCGGCGAAATTGCCGCGCGCAACCTGGCCGTTGGCGGGCGGATTGGGGTTCCAGCCGCCGCCCGTTCCGACCGGACGGATTGACTGGATCGTCAGGCCGCGCAGCACGTTATTCAGCATCGGTGTGTCGCGTTCGACCGTACGGCAATTGCCGCGAAAGCGCGTCCTTTCGCACAATTCCCAGCGGCCGCTCGCAACGCGGATCGAATTGACCGGCCAGGCAAGCCCCAGATCGGGTTTTTCCTCGCCGATGAACACGGCGGGACCGCGATAAGCGGCGTCGCGATAAATCGTCGCCTCGGGCGGGCGGTACATTTTGTCTTCGGGAGGCTGCGCGTTCGACGTGGCGAGGAGTCCCCCGCCGATCGCCACCGCTGCTGCGGCCAGGACCGACAAACGAAACATGGTTTTCATGGCAAACCTCCCTGTTGGCAAACGCGACCCGGGATTCGTTATCCGGGTCGGGTTTACGCTAACCGGCACCGGCTTGCAAATTATCCCATGCGGCTGCGGACCCTGGTCAGCGCGGCTCGGCGGGTGCCGCCGTTGCCGGATCGGGGGTCGCCGCAGGGGCTTCGACAGCGGGCGCGACCGTGTGTGTAGCGGGCGCGGCCCCCACCGGCGGCGCGATACCCAGCATCAGCCCGGCGAGCGCCGCCGACATCAGGTTCGACAGGCTGCCCGCGAGAAGGGCTTTCAGCCCCAGCTTGGCGATCATCGGGCGCTGGTTGGGGGCAAGGCCGCCGGTGACCGCCATCTGGATCGCGATCGAACTGAAATTGGCAAAACCGCACAGCGCGAAGGTGGCGATCGCAACCGCGGTCATCGACATGTCGCCCTGAACCTTGCCGAGATCGATGAAGGCCACAAATTCGTTGAGCACGACCTTGCTGCCGAACAGGCCGCCGACGACGGCGCTTTCGTCCCACGGCACGCCCATCAGCCACATCACCGGGCGAAAGATCGCGCCGATGATCGCCTGGAACGACAGGTCGGGATAGCCGAACCAGCCGCCGACCCCCGCGAGTAGCCCGTTGGCGAGCGCGACGAGCGCGACAAAGGCGAGCACCATCGCGCCGACCGCGACCGCCAGCTTGACGCCGGTCTGGGCGCCCTGCGCCGCCGCCATGATGATATTGGCGGGCTTTTCCTCGTCATGACTGGCCTCGGGCATGATGACGGGTTCGACGCCCAGATCCTTGGGATCGTCGGGCATCATGATCTTGGCCATCAAAATGCCGCCCGGCGCCGACATGAAGCTGGCGGCGAGCAGATAGGGCAGCAATTGTTCGCCGATCATGCTGGCATAGGCGCCAAGGATCGTGCCCGCGACCCCGGCCATGCCGACGGTCATGATCGTGAATAGCTGCGGCGGGGTCAGGCCCGCGAGATAGGGGCGGATGACGAGCGGCGATTCCGACTGGCCGACAAAGATGTTCGCCGCCGACCCCAGGCTTTCGACCTTGGTGATGCCGGTGATTTTCTGGATCGCGCCGCCGACCCATTTGATGATCAGCTGCATGATGCCGAGATAATAGAGGATCGAGATCAGCGAGGCGAAAAAGACGATCACGGGCAGCGCGGCGATCGCAAAGCTGTTGGCGCCGATTTCGGGCGAGGCGAGCGGGCCAAAGATGAAATCGGTCCCCGCCTTGGCATAGCCGAGCAGGTTCGACACGGCATTCGACATCGCCTGGATGATCGCGCGCCCCCAAGGGGTGCCGATCACCAGCAATGCAAAACCGGCTTGCAGCAGAAAGGCGGGAATGACGACGCGCAGGCGGATCCAGCGGCGGTTCGACGAAAACAGCACGGCAATCGCGAGCAGCGCGACGATGCCGACCAGACCAATCAGGCGTTCCATATTCTATTGCGTCCCCCGCACCCATTGTTGCGCCCTGTCTAGCGGGCTTTGGCGGCGGGGCAAGCGGAAGGCGATGCGGCGTGGCCGCGTGGCACGCTTCAGCCTCTTGGCGTATCCAAAATTTGCCCCTAACCAACGGCTTGCCCGTCGAGGGGAGATTTCGGGTGCGTCTGATTTCTGCATTGCTTTTGCTTGCTATTTTTAACTTTGCACCCGCCTCGGCCGAGGAAATCAAACCCGCGTCGCCGCCGCCGGTCTTCGCGCCGCTTCCGACCAGCGCCTTTGCCCGGCTTC
>JAHCKJ010000087.1 GCA_026125835.1 Sphingopyxis sp. | reverse complement strand
GGCAGGAAACGCTCGGCGAAGTGGCGCGCGGTGACCAGCTTGGCTTCCATGAACGCCTTGTCGCCGCGGCCTTCGGCCAGCGCCTTCTGCGCTGCTTCGGCCATCATCAGCCACATCGAACCCAGCGCGACGATGCCCATGATGTGCATATAATGATGCGCACCGGCGCCGATATTGTTGGGGTTCGCCATGCCATTCTGCATGAACCACATCGTCGCGGCCTTGAGTTCGCCGTTCGCCTTTTCGAGCCGCCCGGCAAAATCCGCCAGCGCTTCATTGCCCTTGGCCCGCGCGCATTCTTCATCGATGACGGCAAAAAAGGCCTGGATCGCGCGGCCACCATTCTGCGCCAGCTTGCGCCCGACCAAATCCATCGCCTGGACGCCGTTGGCGCCTTCATAGATCATCGTGATGCGGGCATCGCGGACATATTGGCTCATGCCCCATTCCTCGATGTAGCCATGGCCGCCGAACACCTGCTGCGCGTTGGTTGCGACGTCATAGCCCTTGTCGGTGCCGTAACCCTTGATCACCGGGGTCAGCAGGCTGACGAGGTCGTCGGCACGCTGGCGTTCCTCCTCGGTCTCCGCGACATGCGCCAGATCGACCCGCAGGGCGCCCCACAGGCACAGCGCGCGCAATCCCTCGACGGTCGCCTTGGCGTCCATCAGCATGCGGCGCACGTCAGGGTGGACGAACAGCGGATCGGCCTTTTCCTGCGGGTCTTGCGGTCCGGTCAGCGCGCGGCCCTGACGGCGGTCCTGCGCGTAGGCGACGGCATTCTGGAACGCGATGTCGGCCTGGCCCAGCCCCTGGATACCGACGCCAAGGCGCGCCGCATTCATCATCACGAACATCGCGGCGAGGCCCTTGTTCTCCTCGCCGACCATCCAGCCTTTGGCGCCGTCATAGTTCATGACGCAGGTCGAATTGGCGTGGATGCCCATCTTGTGCTCGATCGATCCGCATTGCAGCGCGTTGCGGTCGCCGAGCGAGCCGTCGTCGTTGACCAGAAACTTGGGCACGATGAACAGCGAGATGCCCTTGACGCTGTCGGGGGCGTCGGGGGTCTTGGCGAGGACGAGATGGACGATGTTCTCCGTCAGGTCATGCTCGCCCGACGAAATGAAAATCTTGGTGCCGGTGACGTCATAGCTGCCATCGCCGTTCGGGACCGCGCGGGTGCGGATCAACCCGAGGTCGGTGCCGCAATGCGGTTCGGTCAGGTTCATCGTCCCGCCCCACTCGCCCGAAATCATCTTGGGACAGTATGTCGCCTTCTGCTCCTCCGATCCCTTGACCAGAATCGCCGCGACCGCCGCCTGCGTCAGTCCCGGATACATGGCAAAGGCCTGATTCGCCGCCATACGATATTCCTCGACCGGAAAGCCGACGACATGCGGCAGCGCCTGTCCGCCAAATTCCTCGGGCTGGGTCAGCAAGGTCCAGCCGGCGTCGCAATAGGCCTTATAGGCCTCCTTGAACCCCTTTGGGGTAGTGACCGATCCGTCGTCGTGGCGCGTGCAGCCTTCCAGATCGCCCGACTGGTTGATCGGGAACAGCACTTCCTCGCAGAATTTTCCGGCTTCGGTCAGCACCGCCTCGATCATGTCGGGAGTGGCGTTGGCGAATCCGGGCAGGTTCGCATAACGCTCGACCCCCAGCACATCGTTGAGGAGAAACAGGCTGTCCTGCACAGGCGCGCGATAGACGGGCATGGGAAATCCTTCTGAAAATCGGGTTGGCAATGGTAACTTGCCCGGGGAGCGGCTCAACCGGCCTTTTGGCTCGCGTCGACTTTTTTCACCATATCGATGAACCGCGACAATTCTTCGACAGCGCTGTCGATATCCTCGCGCTGGCGTTGCAGCAAGGCGATGCGCTGTTCGCATTTCTCGATCGTCACCTGGCGCTGCAGCTTGCGGCCGTCGCCGACGTCGTAGAGGTCGATCATCTCGCGAATGTCGGCCAGGCTGAAACCCGTCCGCTTGGCGCGCAGGATCCAGGCCAGCCGGGCGCGGTCGCGCTTCGAATAGATGCGCGACAACCCCTTGCGCGACGGGCTGATCAGCCCTTCGTCCTCGTAAAAGCGCAGCGCGCGGGCGGTGACGCCGAACTCGGTCGACAGGTCGGTGATGCTGAACTGTTCGCGCCCCAGATGGTCGGGGGTGTCGATGTGGGAGTGGCCGTAGGCTTCGGTCATACCGGGGAAACTAGTTTCCGTTGACGTGAACGTCAATAGCGCCGCATTACCCCGTTATTCGGCGGGTCAACCCGCGCACGGTCGACCGATCATGCCGCGCGCATCGCGGATCTGCAAGCCCCTTGCATCGTCAGCCGACCAGCTGGCCCGCGGCAGGCGCAGGCCCGCCAGCGATGCGCGCGACGGACACAGGTCGGCGCATTGCGAGGGAAGTTGTCCGGGCAAGCGCAATTCGTCATCGTCCTCGCGGACCGCTGCTTCGCAGCCTTCGTGACCGGCAAAGCGCATCCGCCATCCATCGCCGTCTCGAACAATCGTACCGTTTGCCGCGCAGGACAGGCTCGTCCCGAAAGCCGCGGTCACCGCAAACCGCCACTGACCCGCCCCATCGGGAACGACGCACATCGCGTCGCGGCCAAGATCGTGCGCGCGCTCGAACACCCCGACCGGCGACGTCGCGTCGCCGCGGACCACGCCGCGCTCGCGCGCGGCGATCTCCAGCGGATTGTCGGCGTCGACCCCGGTCTCGGCCGCACCGGACCCGTGCCGATCGCAACCCGACAGCAGCAACAGCGCGGCAGCGACGACCGGGCTAGCGCTGCGCATCATCATCCAGGAAGACCAGCGAACCATCGGATTCAACCCGCCGGTAAAAGCAGCTGCGCCGTCCGGTGTGGCACGCCGGACCCGCGGGCCGGACGCGCAGCAACAGCGCGTCCTGGTCGCAATCGACCCGCATTTCGACCAGCGTCAGTTCGTTCCCCGAGGTTTCGCCCTTGCGCCACAGCGCGGATCGCGACCGCGACCAGAAATGCGCCTTGCCGGTCGCCTGCGTCCGTTCGATCGCGTCGGCATTCATGTGCGCGACCATCAACAGCACGCCGCTGTCGGCGTCGGTGACAATTGCGGTCACCAGGCCCGCCGTGTCGAAACGGGGCATAAAGCGGTCGGCGGTGTCGCGCTGTTGGTCCATGTTCTGGGGCTTTAGAGCACAAGCCCGACCCCTGTCATCCCGTCGTTTTAACATGGCGTGACAATATCGTGAATAGGGGGGCGACATTTGCCACAACCGTCCCTATATGCGCGCCAGTCACTGCCCTCGCTGCTGGACCGTCATGCTCACGACACATCCTTTCGACGACGACAAACTCCGCGAGGAGTGCGGCGTCTTTGGCATTCATGGCGCCGACAGCGCCGCCGCGGTCGTGGCGCTGGGCCTTCACGCGCTCCAGCATCGCGGGCAGGAAGCGGCCGGCATCACCGCCTTTGACGGCAAGGAATTTCATACCCATCGCGCGATGGGCCATGTCGCAGGCAATTTCGACCGCGACGACATCATGCGCCAGCTCCAGGGCGGCTCGTCGATCGGCCATGTCCGCTATTCGACCACCGGCGAAACCGCGCTGCGCAACGTCCAGCCGCTGTTCGCCGATCTCGCAACCGGCGGCTTCGCCGTGGCCCACAACGGCAATATCTCCAATGCGGCGGCGCTCCGCAAGCTGCTCGTTCGCCGCGGCTCGATCTTTCAGTCGACCAGCGACACCGAAGTCATCATCCACCTCGTCGCCACCTCGAGCTATCGTTCGCTGCTCGACCGCTTCATCGACGCGCTGAAGCAGGTCGAAGGCGCCTATTCGCTGATCTGTCTGACCGCCGAAGGGATGATCGGCTGCCGCGATCCGCTCGGCATCCGCCCGCTGGTGATCGGCAAACTCGGCGATGCGCACATCCTGGCATCGGAAACCGTCGCGCTCGACGTCGTCGGCGCGGAGTTTGTCCGGTCGGTCGACCCGGGCGAGCTTGTGATCGTCCGCGACGGCCAGCTGACGTCGCACCGCCCCTTCGCCGACCATAGCCCGCGGCCCTGCATCTTCGAATATGTCTATTTCTCGCGCCCCGATTCGATCGTCGACGGCACCAGCGTTTATTCGGTGCGCAAGGCGATCGGTGCGGAACTGGCGCGGGAAAATCCCGTCGACGCCGATCTGGTCATTCCGGTGCCCGACTCGGGTACGCCCGCCGCGATCGGCTATGCTCAGGAATCGGGTATTCCGTTCGAGCTGGGCATCATCCGCTCGCACTATGTCGGGCGCACCTTTATCCAGCCGGGTGACAAGGTCCGTCATCTGGGTGTCAAGCTGAAGCACAACGCCAACCGGGCACTCATCGCCGGCCAGCGGATCGTGCTGATCGACGATTCGATTGTGCGCGGCACAACCAGCTTGAAGATCGTCCAGATGATGCGCGACGCCGGCGCCGCCGAGGTGCATATGCGCATCGCCAGCCCGCCGACGTCGCACAGCTGTTTTTACGGCGTCGACACGCCCGAACGCGCCAAACTCCTCGCAGCGCAGATGACGGTCGGCCAGATGGCGAATTTCATCAATGCCGACAGCCTCGCCTTCCTGACGATCGACGGCCTGTACCGCGCGCTGGGTGAAAGCGACCGCAATCACAACGCACCGCAATATTGCGATGCCTGCTTCACCGGCGACTATCCGACCACGCTCACCGATTTCGACGAGCATGGGCTGGATGACCAATTTTCACTGCTTGCCGAACGGGTTGTCTGACGCAATGACTACAAGGTCCGAAGAACTGGCGGGGCAGGTCGCGCTCGTCACCGGCGCGAGCCGTGGCATTGGCGAGGCCATTGCCGAATCGCTCGCGGCGCGCGGCGCGCATGTCGTCATCACCGCGCGCACCGCTGGCGGGCTCGAGGCGCTGGAGGATCGTATTCACGCGGCGGGCGGCAGTGCGACGATCGCGCCGCTCGACCTGACCGATGGCGACAGCATCGCGCGGCTGGCGAGTGCGATGGCCGAGCGGTGGCAGCAACTCGACATGCTGGTGCTCAATGCCGCCATGCTCGGCACCTTGACCCCCGTCGCAGCGATCGACGGCAAGGAATTCAACAAGCTGCTGACGCTCAATCTCATCGCGCAGCAGGCGCTCATCGCCAATTTCGATCCGCTGCTGCGCCGCGCCGCGAACGGCCGCTTGCTGGCACTGTCGAGCAGCGTCGCGCGCGAACCGCGCGCCTATTGGGGTGCTTATGCCGCATCGAAAGCGGCGCTGGAGGTGCTGGTGACCAGCTATGGCGCCGAAATGCGCAACATTTCGACCGTGCGGGCCGCGATCCTCGATCCCGGCGGCACGCGCACCCAGATGCGCGCGCGCGCCTATCCCGGCGAAGATGCGGGCAGCATCAAGGAACCCGCCGCGGTGGGCGAATATGTCGCGGAACTGATGGTCGCGGGTTTCGACAGCACCGCGTTCCACGCCCTGCCCAAGGTCATGGAAAAGGCTTAACGCCCTGTTCGTTTTCCGGCACTAGGGCAGACGGGACGACGGTTTGCGGGGGTGCGGGCATGAACGGAAATCTTTTGCGGACGGCGGTGGCAACGGCAATCGGGATTGCTGTCGCCTTTGGCTTGATCTGGCTGGCGCAATATGCCGGTAACGAACTGTCACCCGCCGAATATGATCTGGAAACGGGTGAAATCCTGATCCCCGTCGGGTCGACCGTCGCGCTTGTCATCGGCTGGTTCGTCGGCAGCTTCGCCGGTTCGTGGCTCGCCATGCGCGGATCGGCGGGAACGGGCGCCGGTTGGATCGTCGCGGGAGCGGTGATCGGCGCCGCGCTCTATCGCGCCGTAACGCTGGGTGACGCGTGGTGGATCATGGCGCTCGGAGCCGCCGTTCCACTCGCCGCAACGTGGCTGGCGCAACGCGCGGCGGGCATCGTCGCGGAGTAACGCGCTGGTTGACCGTGGGGTCGCAGGAACGGCGGGTCTATTTGGCCGCTTCTTTGTCCAACGCCGCCTGTACGCCTTTGTAAAAGGCCTCGCGCGCCGCGCCGACGCCTTCGGGATCGGTTGCGGTCGGCCAGTTGCCGTTCGACGCGATCACCAGTTTCCGTTTCGGGTCGATGAAGATTCCCTGACCGAAGATTCCCTGTGCGGCAAAACTGCCGTCATCGTTGGTCCACCATTGATAGCCGTATCCCCGGCCGGGCAGACCGATATCGGCTTGTTTCGTCGTGGCGGCGGCGAACCAGTCGTCGGGAACCACCTTTGCGCCATCCGCGATGCCGCCATTCAGGACAAATTGGCCAAGCCGCGCATAATCCTTGAGGCTTGCAGAGATGCAGCAACCGCTGATCTCGTGGCCCGTCGCCCCCAGCATCCAGACCGCGTCCTGCTCCATCCCGAACGGTTTCCAGATCTTTTCCGACAGATAGGCTGACAAGCTTTTGCCGGTCGCGCTCGACACCAGCACGCCGATCAAATTGGTCTCGCCCGTGCTGTACAACCATTTCGACCCTGCCGGAACGTCGCGCGGCAAGGTCTTCATATAGCTGACGGTTACGTCTTCGCCCGCAACGGGCTTTTGCATGTTGAACAGCGCGACGTCGGATTTCGGGTCGGTATAATCCTCATTCCATTTGACGCCGGATGTCATGGTCAGCAATTGGCGCACCGACACGTCGTCATAGGCCGACCCCTTGAGCCCGGGGATATAGACGGTGACCTTGTCGTCGAGGCTCTTGATATAGCCATCCTTCACCGCCGCCCCGACCAGCGTCGAGGTGAAACTCTTGGCGACCGAAAAGCTGGTCCAGCGCCCCGCGGCGCCATAGCCGAGCGCATATTTCTCGAGCCGGATCTTGCCATCCTGGACGATGATCAGCCCGGCATGGCGCTGCTTGGCCATATAGGCATCGACGTCGATACCCAGATCGATCGATTGCCCCTGCGGCAACGGATAGACGACATCTCCCGCTTCGACGGTATTAACCACCACTTTCGGGACGGTCTCCATCGTCCGGAAAGCAAGGTCGCGTTGATCCTGGGTCCAGAACAGCACATTCATATCCTTTGGCAACGTGTCGGTGGTTTGGGTGGACGCGGGCGCCGTGCAGGCGGTTACCGCCGCGCACAACAGCGCCGCTGCCAGATATCGCCGCATAGCTTTACTCTCCCCCTGTTTTCAGGCTGCTTTTTCCAACGTCACTTGCGCAACGTCGATGCCGCCGCCGCGAAATCCGCCCTCGCAATATTGCAGATAATAACGCCAGAGTCGCACGAAACGGTCGTCGAATCCCCCCGGCAACTGGCCATCTGCCACGGCTGCGTCGAAGCGCTCGCGCCATTGGCGCAAGGTTTCGGCATAGTCGCCCCCAAAGCGCCGGACATCGCGCCATATCAGCCCGCGTTCCTCAGCCAGCGCGCGAAAACGGCTTTCCGAGATCAGGCAGCCGCCCGGGAAAATATAGGCCTGGATAAAGTCGCTGCTCGCCGCATAACGCTCGAACAGCGCATCATCGATCAGGATATACTGGATCGCCGCCTTGCCACCGGGTCGCAGCAGCCGTGCAATCGCGTCGAGATAGGCGGGCCAATAGGCTTGCCCCACCGCTTCGACCATTTCGACGCTGGCGATCGCATCATAGGGTCCCCGCGCGTCGCGATAGTCGCAAAGCTCGATCCGCGACCGCCCCGACAGATCGACTGCAGCCAGCCGCGCGTCGGCGATCTCGGCCTGGGCGGACGACAGCGTGATCCCGGTGTAGAGCACATCGTGCCGCTCGACCGCCCGCTCGGCCAACGCCCCCCAACCGCAGCCGATCTCGAGCAGCCGGCTCCCCGATCGCAGGTCGAGCCGGTCGAGGACTGCATCGATCTTGACCGTCTGTGCCTCCTCGAGCGACTGCGCCGGATCGGCAAACAGCGCACTTGAATAATTCATCGCCTGATCGAGCCACAAGCGATAGAAATCATTGCCCAAATCATAATGGGCATGGATATTCCGCTTCGCTCCGCGACGATCGTTGCGACGGAACATGTGGACCAGCTTGTTCGCCCACCGCAGCGGCCCGCGCGCGCGCGCGACGTCGCCCAGCGCCCGCGCGTTGC
>JAHCKJ010000086.1 GCA_026125835.1 Sphingopyxis sp. | reverse complement strand
CTTTGGCGGCTTCGGTCGAGAGCGCGCCGGTGATCAGCGCCGAACGGAAGGCGGTTTCGGCGCGGAACAGGCCCGCGAGCGCATTGGCGGTGGAAAATTGCGTGCCGTTGAGCAGCGCCAGCCCTTCTTTCGGGCCGAGTTCGAGCGGCGACAGGCTCGCCTGTGCCAGCGCCTCGGCGGCGGGCTTCGTTTCGCCGCCAACCTCGATGTCGCCGACTCCGATCATCGCGGCAGCCATATGCGACAGCGGCGCGAGGTCGCCGCTCGCGCCGACCGATCCCTGCGACGGGACGACGGGCGTCAGGCCTTTCGCCAGCATCGCCTCGAGCATCGCGACGGTTTCGCGCCGCACCCCCGAGGCGCCGACGCCGAAGCTCGCGAGCTTCAACGCCATCATCAGCCGGATGACGGGGGTGGGCGAGGGCGTGCCGGTCCCCGCGGCGTGGCTGAGCACGATATTGCGCTGGAGCGTCGCCAGATCGTCGCTCGCGATCCGCACGCTGGCCAGCTTTCCGAAACCGGTGTTGATGCCATAGACGGGGTCGCCCTTGGCAACGATGCGTGCCACCGCGGCGGCGCTTGCGTCGATCGCATCCCATGCCGCGGCGTCCAGCGCGGCGCCCGCGCCTTCGTAAATCGCGCGCCAGTCGGTCAGCGTCATTGCGCCGGGGGTGATCGTCACAAATGTCATTGGCCGTCCTTGATGCGTTGGTGAAGCGGGTTGAAGCCGATTCGGTAGACGAGCTCGGCGGGGTCGGTGACGTCCCAGATCGCGAGGTCGCAGGCTTTGCCGGGTTCGAGCGTGCCGATCTCGGCGCCAAGACCCAGCGCCGCGGCAGCGTTGACGGTGACCCCGCGCAGTGCCTCGACGACGGTCAGCCCGAACAGCGTCGCGCCCATGTTTAGCATGAGCAGCAGGGAGGTCACCGGCGAGGTGCCGGGGTTGCAATCGGTCGCCAGCGCAATCCTCGTGCCGTGGCGGCGCATCGCGGCGATTGGCGGCAATTTCGTCTCGCGCATGAAATAATAGGCGCCCGGCAGCAGGACCGCGACCGTCCCGGCCTCCGCCATCGCGCGGACGTCGTCGTCGGTCGCATATTCCAGATGGTCGGCCGATAATGCCCCATGCTTTGCCGCAAGCGCACTGCCGTGCAGCGCCGACAATTGTTCGGCGTGGAGCTTCACCGCGAGGCCATGCGCTTTCGCCGCCGCAAACACGCGCTCGCACTGCGCGGGCGAAAAGCCGATGCCCTCGCAAAAGGCGTCGACCGCGGTTGCCAGCGGTGCCGCCGCCGGGATCATCTCGTCGATGACAAGGTCGATATAGCCATCGCTGTTGTCCCGATATTCGGGGGGCAGCGCGTGGGCGCCGAGGAAGGTCGGCGCGACCCGGACCCGCCGCTGCTCGCCGAGCGCGCGCGCCGCGCGCAGCATCTTGATCTCGTCTTCCGTCGACAGACCATAGCCCGACTTGATTTCGATCGTCGTGACGCCTTCGCCGATCAACGCATCGAGGCGGGCCAGCGCGGCTTCGACCAGTTCGGTCTCGCTCGCGTCGCGCGTCGCGCGCATCGTCGACACGATCCCGCCGCCCGCGCGGGCAATATCCTCATAGGTGGCCCCCTCAAGCCGCATCGCCCATTCGTTCGCGCGGTTGCCGCCGTGGACCAGATGGGTGTGGCAATCGATCAGCCCGGGGGTGATCAACCGGCCGCCGCAATCGGTGCTGTCCGCCGCCATGCCCGGTGCGCCATCGGCGGGTCCGGCATAGACGATCCGCCCGTCCGCTGCCGTGACGACACCATCGTCGACCAGCCCCAGCCCGTCATCGGTCATCGTCGCGAGTCGCGCGTTGGTCCAGCTATGCTCCATCTGGACAACATCTCCCGAATGGGCCATTATGTCTAGACATAATATGAAGGCTCCCGATGATGGCTTACTGGTTTCAGCGCGCGTGGATCGACAACAGCTGGCAGCACGATGTGCGGCTGAGCGTCGACGACGGGCGGATTGCTGCGCTTGAAATGGGGGTCGGCGCCGACCCGGATGACGAACGCCACGCTGCGGCGCTGCCCGGGCTTTGCAACGTCCATAGCCATGGTTTCCAGCGCGGGCTGGCGGGGCTTTCGGAACGCCGCAGCCGCCCCGACGACAATTTCTGGAGCTGGCGCGAGATCATGTACCGCTTCCTCGACCGGCTGACGCCCGAGGATGTCGCGGCGATCACCGCGCAGGCCTATGTGGAAATGCTGGAGGGTGGTTTTACCCGCGTCGGGGAATTCCACTATCTCCACCATGATCCGGCGGGCGCAGCTTATGCCGACCGCGCCGAAATGGCGGGCGCCATCGTTGAAGCGAGCGCCGCGACGGGCATCGGCCTGACCCTGCTCCCGGTCTTCTACGCCCACGGCAATTTTGGCGGTGCGGCACCGAGCCCCGGCCAGCGGCGCTTTCTGAATGACATCGACGGTTTCGCCGCGCTGCTCGATGCGTCGCGATCGAAGCTGACGGGCGACACCAATATCGGCGTCGCCCCGCATTCGCTGCGCGCGGTTGACCCCGACCAACTCGCGGCGCTGCTCGCCATGTCGCCCACCGGCCCGGTCCATATCCACGCCGCCGAACAGGTGAAAGAGGTCGATGATTGCGTCGCGTGGAGCGGGGCGCGGCCGGTCGAATGGCTGCTCGACAATGCCGGGGTCAACGAACGCTGGTGCCTCATCCATTCGACGCATGTCGACACGCGCGAGACGCCGCGGCTCGCCGCCGTGGGGGCGGTCGCCGGGCTTTGTCCGATTACCGAGGCGAACCTCGGTGACGGCATTTTCCCGGCGATCGACTATCTCGCGGCGGGGGGCGCGTTCGGGGTCGGCACCGACAGCAATATCCTGATCGACGCTGCGGGGGAGCTGCGCGCGCTCGAATATTCGCAGCGGCTCGCGCACCGCGCGCGCGCCTTGCTGGCGGGCGAGGCGTCGCCCTTCGTCGGCGCCAACCTCTATGCCCGCGCGCTCGCCGGTGGCGCACAGGCGCTGGGGGTCGAAGCGGGTTTGGCGGTCGGCCAGCCCGCCGACATCGTCTCGCTCGATCTCGCTCACCCGAGCTTTGCGGGATGCGACGATGCGACGATGCTTGACCGATGGATTTTCGCGGGCGGGGCAGGGACCATCGATTGCGTCTGGCGCGCCGGGGTCAAGCGCGTCGCAGGCGGGCGCCATGTCGACCGCGCCGCTATCGCCGCCGCCTATCGCAAAAGCGTCGAGCGGATCGTCGCGTGACGCGCGCGGCGCCGAACCCCGCGCGCCGGATCCGCGAGGATATCGAAAGCCGCATCCACTCGGGCGAATGGAGACCGGGAACGCGCATCCCGATCGAACAGGAGCTCGCGGCCCGCTACGGATGCGCGCGCGCGACGGTCAGCAAGGCGCTGGCCGAACTTGTCGCCGCGGGGCTGGTCGAACGGCGGCGCAAGGCGGGCTCGTTCGTCGCGCATCCGCCGGTGCATTCGGCGGTGATGACCGTTCCCGACCTGGCCGAGCTGATCGCGGCGCGCGGCGAAGCCTATCGCTGGGAAGCGCGCGCGGTCGTCCGCCGCAAAAATGCCGGCGAAGCCGACACGCTCCAGATCGATGGTATTCACTTTGCCGCCGACGAACCCTTCGCGCTCGAGAGCCGCACGATCGAACTCGCCGAAGTCCCCGCGGCGGCGGAGGCGAATTTTGCCGTCGAGGCGCCGGGAACCTGGCTGCTCGCGCATATTCCCTGGACCTCGGCGCGCCACGTCGTGCGCGCCATCGCCGCCACCCGCGCCGAAGCGGCGGCGCTGGCGACCAACAGCGGCGCCGCCTGCCTCCAGCTCGAACGCGACACCTGGCGCGGCGACCGGCCCGTCACCCACGTCCGCCAGCTTTTCCGCGGCGACCGCTTCGACCTGGTGGCCGAGTTTCAGGCCGGGACGGGCAAGCGCGACCCTGGCTGAAATTTGCATGCCACCGGCAGGCTTCGCCCTTTGCTTCCGCGGCAGGCCGCACAAGATATTTGCTTATGCTGTATTGCGATATTAATACGGTAACCGAGCATGTTCTGGTTGTTTAAATCCAAAACCCCCGATCCCGCCCCCGTCGCGTCGCCCTTTCCTGCGCCGGACGCACCGGTTTACGACGCGCCGCCGGTGGCGGTTCCAGAGACGCGGTGGCGCAAATGGCGGCGGCGAATATCGCGCGGTTTTGCAATCTTCTGCATTCTTTTCATCATGCTCGTCGGCTGGCTGGCGCTCACGGCGCCCTTGTCGAAATCGCTCGAACCGATCGTCCCGCCGCAGATTACCCTGCTCGCGTCGGACGGCACCCCGATCGCGCGGTCGGGCGCGATCGTCGATGCACCGGTAATGGCCGCCGACCTGCCCAGGCATGTCACCGGCGCTTTTCTCGCGATCGAGGACCGGCGCTTTTACAGCCATTGGGGGGTCGATCCGCGCAGCATCGCGCGCGCGGTGTGGAGCAACGTCACCGGCGGGCGGACGCAGGGCGGCAGCACGATCACCCAGCAACTGGCAAAATTCACCTTTCTGACCCCCAAGCGCACGCTGGGGCGCAAGGCGCGCGAGGCGCTGATCGCTTTCTGGCTCGAGGCGTGGTTGAGCAAGGACGAAATTCTCGAACGCTATCTGTCGAACGCCTATTTCGGCGACAACACCTATGGTTTGCGTGCGGCGTCGCTCCATTATTTCTATCGCCAGCCCGAAAAGCTGACCCCGGCGCAGGCGGCGATGCTGGCTGGACTGGTGCAGGCGCCGTCGCGGCTTGCGCCGACGAAGAACCCCGGCCTTGCCGAAGAACGCATGCAACTGGTGCTGAACGCGATGGTCGCGACGGGCTATCTGTCCGAAACGGAACGAAAAGCGATCCGCACCCCGCGCATCGATGTGCGGTCGCGCAACACGTTGCCGACCGGCACCTATTTCGCCGACTGGGCATTGCCCGAGGCGCGTAAATTGAGCGATGTCGGTTATTCGCGCCAGACGATCAAGACGACGCTCGACGCGCGGTTGCAGGCGGTGGCGCGGCGCGTCACCAGCCGGGCCGGGGTCGGGCAGGCACAGGTCGCGCTGGTCGCGATGCGCCCCAACGGCGAGGTTGTCGCGATGGTTGGCGGCAAGGATTATGCCGCCTCGCCCTTCAATCGCGCCACCCAGGCGCGGCGCCAGCCGGGATCGACGTTCAAGCTGTTCGTTTATCTGGCCGCGCTGCGCGCCGGGTGGGAACCCGATGATGTCATCGACAACCAGCCGATCGAAACAGGGTCGTACCGCCCGAAAAATTCGGGCGGCGCCTATTCGAAAACGATCACGCTGGAGGATGCGTTCGCGACGTCGAGCAATGTCGCCGCGGTGCGGCTGCTGCGCGAGGTCGGCGACGACAAGGTCATCGACATGGCGCGCGATCTGGGGGTCACCGCGCCGATGACCAAGGGCGACCCCAGCCTCGCGCTCGGCACGTCGAGCATGACCTTGCTCGAACTCACCGCCGCTTATGCCGCGGTCGCTGCGAACAGCTATCCGGTGGTCCCGCACGCGTTCGAGGGCGAGGAAAAGGGCTGGTTCGAAAATCTGATTTCGGGGCCAAGCCGCTTTCGTTCCAGAGTGCATGAGGACATCGAACGGATGCTGCGTGCCGCGGTCAATCGCGGCACCGGACGCGCGGCGCGGCTGCCGCAGGCGAATTTCGGCAAGACCGGGACGAGCCAGGACAATCGCGACGCGCTGTTCGTCGGCTATGCCAACGGGCTGGTCGTCGGGGTGTGGATTGGCAACGACGACAATAGCCCGCTGCGCGGCATTTCGGGCGGCGGGCTGCCTGCGCGCATCTGGCGCGATTTCATGATGCAGGCGTCGGGTCAGCAAGCGGCGCCGCCGCGTCGCGAGGCCGATCCGCGCGGTCCGGTCGAGCCCCAAGATATTCCCGACGTCGCCGCGATCCCGGTGGGCGACAGGACACGCGTCGGGATTGAAGGCGGCGATGCGGTGATTTCGACCGAAATCAACGGCAGCCGCATTGATTTGCGGTTGCCGATCACGAAAGGCGCACCGGAGGAACCGGCGCCCGCGCCGCCGTGAGGGCTACGGTTCGAAAGCGGCCGACTCGATTGAGGCACCGTCCCCCAGCAGCTCGAAGCCGCTTTCCCCCATCGTCTTTCCATTGACGATTAATGCGACCACATGTCGCCCCGGATGATGCCGTCGTGTGCTGAAATCGCGGATAGTCTGGCTGATACGCAGCGAAGCCGTATCGCCTGCCGCGAGGTCGAAACCCTTCCACTTGAACACCTTTGCCGCCGTCTTGCCGCCCGTGCGCGCATAATGGATCCGATAATCAACCATGAGCGGCTGGTTCTCAGCAGCGGTAGAGGCGATGTCGGCGACGATTGCGATCCGCTCGCCCAGCCGGACCACCGCTGGCTCGACCGCAAATTTTCTTACTGTCACCGCTGCGCCATGGCCGACGCCGATCAGCGCGAGCGCGCGCGGATCGCCCTGTTTGATCAGGGTGCGCAGCGCGTGACGAACGATCCACGCCGTGTGCGGATCGTCCTGCGGCCAGTCCGCCAGCCGGTCGAGCAGCCAGTCGGGCCGGTCCTTGGCGATGTCGTTCAGATGATTGGCGACCGATTTGCGGACATAGATGGCGCGATCGGCCTTCAGCGCCTCCAGAATAGGCGCCGCGCGGGTCGGATCGGCCTTGAGCGCTGGGACGCGCGCGGCCCAGGGCAGGCGGGGTCGGCCGCCTTCGCTCGCTAGCCGCCGAACATGTTCGTCGTTGCTGCTGGTCCACCCGGCCATGGTTGCGAGCGCCCGGTCGGCGTCTAGCGCAAGAAACGGCCGGATTGCGAATTCGGCGGTGCCGAAGCGCGTCAGCGCCGCAAGCGCGTCCATTGACCGGTCGAAATCGTCGAGGCCGTGTCGTGCGACATATTCGGTCACTGCAATGGCCTGAAAGCTGTGCGTCAGCTGCGGAGCCATCGCCTCGATGACAGCCAGCGCCGTCCGATAGTCGGCAGGCAGGGCATGGCGCAGCGCATCGGCGATATGGCGCACCCGCTGCATGATCGACAGCGCGGCGAGCCCGTCGGTCGCGGCGGCAAGGAACGCTCTGCGGTCAAAGCGCGGCGACGCGGCGACGCCCGCGTCGGCGATCGTCGCCAGCGCTTGCGGACCCAATATGTCCTTCAGCAGGGCAGGGCTGGCGCTATCCGAAATCGGTCTGGTCCTTTACTGGCGCCCGACCAACCCGCCGCCGAGCGCCACATAGAGCGTAACCAGATTATCGACCTGCGCGCGGCGGATTTCTACCAGCGCCTGCTCGGCCGCGAACAGATTGCGTTCGGCGTCGAGCACTTCGAGATAGGTCGACACGCCTTCGCGGTACCGCTTGCGCGCCAGATCGGCGATGCGACGCTGCGCCAGCGTCCCGCGTTCCTGCGCCTCGACCTGTTCGGCGAGGTAGCGGCGTCCCGCCAGCGCGTCGGCGACTTCGCGGAACGCGCCCTGCACGGTGCGCTCATAGGTGGCGACCGCGATATTCTCGCGCGCTTCGGCGACGGTCAGATTGCCCTTGTTGCGCCCGAAATCGAATATGGGCAGTCGGATCGACGGACCGAAACTCCACCCGAAGCCGTCGTTGCCGAACAGATTGTCGAGCGATCCCGAGGCAAAGCCGAGATTGCCGGTCAGCGAGATCGACGGAAAAAACGCCGCGCGTGCCGCGCCGACATTGGCGCGCGCGGCGCGCAGCCGTTCCTCCGCCGCCACGATGTCGGGCCGCGCGACGAGCAGGTCCGACGGCAGGCCCGCGGTCAGCGCCGGCGACCCCGCCTGGGCGACGAGCGGCAGCGGCGCGGGCAGGGGACCGGCGACGGGTCCGCCGGTCAGCACGGCCAGGAAATTGTCCGCCTGTGCCTTGCCCAGCTTCAGGCTGGCGAGCTGCGTTTCCGCCTGCGTCAGCAGCGTCTCCGACTGGCGGTAATCGAGCGCCGAGGTTACCCCCGCGTCGAGCCGCCGCTTGGCGATCCGCAGCCCCTCCTGGCGGCTGGTCACCGTCGCTTCGGCCAGCGCGATCTGTTCCTCGGCGCCGCGCGAGGCGAAATAGGTCGACGCGACGTCGCGCACCAGCGCCAGCCGGAACGCGCGCCCGGCCTGTTCGGTCGCCAGATATTGGCTGCGCGCGGCCTCGGACAGATTCTTGACCC
>JAHCKJ010000085.1 GCA_026125835.1 Sphingopyxis sp. | reverse complement strand
CATATTCGGCCTCGGTCATATCCTCCTTGATCGCCACCGGCTGAAATCCCGACGCCGCCTTCAGGTCGCGGTCGATCCGCTCCATCGTGTCGCCGTCGAGCCGCAACAGCGTCCGCAACTGGCCGAGCACGAAGTCGCGTTTCTGGAGCCGGTCGGGAATGATGTCGATGCGCAGCGACACGCGGTTGTTGGCCAGCGCCTTGCCGTTGCGATCGACGATCCAGCCGCGGCGCGGCGGAATCAGGGTCAGATTGACCCGGTTGCTTTCCGATTCCAGAATATAGCGGTCATTGTCGACGATCGAGATATACGCCATGCGCGCGGCGAGCGCGATCCCGACCGCCGCCTGCGCACCGCCGACGACCAGCGCCCGACGGGTGAAGGTCAAGCCGCGCCATGCTTCGGTAATCGGGGGACGTTTTCGGCGGGCCATGGGCGATTATCGGCGCCGCAGACGCAAATTGTCAAACTTGCCGGTCAACCGCATGACCAGCGGTACCAGCAGGATCGAAATGACGATTTGCGGCAACACCAGGCCCAGCACCCGGCCCGTACCGGCACCCGGATGCGCGATCAGCGCTGCCAGCGACTGGATAATGGCGACCAGCAAGGCGGCAATGATCCAGTCGTGCCAAAAGCCGCGCCAGTATATGCGCTGGGAGGAATAGTGGATCGCCAGGCTTGCCAGCGTCCACAGGCCGATTGCGGTGCCGATGGGCTGGCCGCTGTACAGATCGTCCCACAGGCCGAGCGGCAAGCCGATCCAGACCGGCCACATCTCGGTTCGCAGCAGCTGCCAACAGAGGAAAAAGAGCAGCCCCAGCGGCGGCAATACCGGCGAACTGGCGACGAGCGGCAACATCAGCGGCAGTGCCGACGCGATCATCACGGTCGCGACCGGAACGATCCGCATCCGCCACAACGATGCCGGTTCGCCAAGCCGCGGCCCGGCGGCCTTGTTCACGGCGCGTCTCCGGGTGTTGCCGCGGGCCGCGCGCGCTGCGCCTCGATATTGTCGGGGGTATAGGGCCGCAGCACCGAAACCGCATCGACCTTTGCCGGATCGGCCAGCGGGCGGGCAAGCGCCCCGTCATTCTGGCGCCGGACGACGATCGCGACCGGAATGTTCGGCGGATACAGGCCGCCGGTTCCCGATGTGACCAATATGTCGCCGGGCTTGAACGGGTTGTTGGCGATGTTCAGGGTCCGAACATCAAGGTCGCCGTTGCCGCGGCCGTTGGCAAGGGCGGGCAGGCCGTCGCGTGCGCGGCGGACCGGTACGATGTTGTCGACATCGGTCAGCAGCAGCACTTGGGATACCGACGGTCCGCTGCTCAATACCCGGCCGATCAGGCCGTCGGCGCCGCGCACGGGTTGTCCGGCGGTGACGCCCAGATTGCGCCCGATGCTGAGCAGTGCGATCCGTTTGCTGCTGGTCGAGGTCGACGTCAGCAGATAGCCGTTCGCCACCGCAGCCTTGTCGGTTTCTTGCAACGCGAGCAGCCCCTTGAGCTGGCGATTCTCCTCTTGCAGCGAACTGGTTGCGACCAGCTGTCGACGGGTCTCTGCCAGTTCCTTGCGCAGCCGCCGGTTCTGCGATCCCGCACGCACATAGGCGCTGACGCTGTCATCGATACCGGAAATCGACCCGATGACCGACCTCGACGCGCGCGCCACAGGTGCCGCGACCTCCTGGCTCGCGATGCGCAATTGGGCAAAGCCGACGGGATCAACGACCGACAGGATCGCCAGCAACAGCCCCGCGACCGCCCCCGTCACCGCGACGACATAGGCAGCGAACAGACTGTACTGCGCCTTTCGGGATTGTCCCGGACGTCGATGTGCCGGGCGGACCATGGTTCAGAAACCCTCGATCAGGCTTGCTGCAGCACGCCGCGGAACGCCGGGTCTTCCATCGCGCGGCCGGTGCCGATTGCGACACAGGTCAGCGGATCGTCGGCCACCGTAACCGGCAGGCCGGTCGCTTCCTTGAGCAGTTCGTCCAGTTCGGCGATCAGCGCGCCGCCGCCGGTCAGCACGATGCCCTGGTCGACAATGTCAGCCGCCAGTTCGGGCGCGGTGTTTTCGAGGGCGATGCGCACGCCCTCGACGATCGTGCCGATCGGTTCGGACAGCGCTTCGGCAATCTGTGCCTGGTTGATCGAGATTTCCTTGGGCACCCCGTTCACAAGGTCGCGGCCCTTGATGTGGATCGTCATGCCGGTGCCGTCTTCGGGAACACGCGCGATGCCGAAATCCTTCTTGATCCGCTCGGCGGTGGCTTCGCCGATCAGCAGATTGTGGTGGCGGCGGACATAGCTGACGATCGCTTCGTCCATCTTGTCGCCACCGGCGCGGACCGAGGTGGTGTAGGCGAGCCCGCGCAAGCTGAGCACCGCAACTTCGGTGGTGCCGCCGCCGATGTCGACAACCATCGAACCGATGGGCTCGGTCACCGGCATGTCGGCGCCGATCGCGGCGGCCATCGGCTCTTCGATCAGCCACACTTCGCTCGCGCCCGCGTTCGATGCGGCATCGCGGATCGCGCGGCGTTCGACGCTGGTCGATCCCGACGGAACGCAGATCACGATTTCGGGGCTGCGGAACGCATTGGGCTTGCCGCCGTGGACCTTGGTGATGAAATGCTTGATCATCTGTTCGGCGACGTCGATGTCGGCGATGACGCCGTCGCGCAAGGGGCGGATCGCCTCGATGCTGTCGGGCGTCTTGCCCATCATCAGCTTCGCGTCGTCACCGACCGCCTTCACCCGCTTGATCCCGTTGATCGTTTCGACCGCGACGACCGACGGTTCGTTCAGCACGATGCCCTTGCCGCGCACATAGACGACCGTGTTCGCGGTGCCGAGGTCGATCGCCATGTCTTGCGAATTGAATTTGAACCAGCGGGAAAAGAAGGACATCGATACTGCTTCCTGTCATCGGTGCAGCGGCTGTCGAACGGACCGCCCCACCGTCGTCGAATGATGCGCGCTCCCGTGCCGGCAGCAGGACCAAATCTGGGAGAATTTCCGGCTCGTCCGGGAGGGCGGGCTGGACAGGAAGATAAGGCTGTGCGGGTGGGTCGCGATTTGCGTCCGACTGCGCTAGGACAGCCGCCATGTCAATACGTCGCCTGCCTGAAACGCTCGTAAATCGGATCGCGGCCGGTGAAGTGGTCGAAAGACCCGCCGCGGCGCTGAAAGAACTGGTCGAAAACGCCATCGACGCCGGTGCGAGTCGCATTTCGGTGCGAATCGCCGAGGGGGGCATTTCGCGGCTGGAGGTCGAGGATGACGGCTGCGGCATGACCGCTGCCGACATGGCGCTGGCGCTCGAACGCCATGCGACGTCAAAGCTGCCCGACGACGCGATCGAGGATGTCACCACGCTTGGTTTTCGCGGCGAGGCGCTGCCGTCGATCGCCAGCGTCGCGCGGCTGACGCTCGACAGCCGCGTCGCGGGAGGCGACGGGTGGCGCCGCGCCGTCGACAATGGCGCGCTCGTTGCGGAAGGTCCGGCGGCGCTGTCGCACGGCACCCGCGTCACGGTGGAGGATCTGTTCGCGCGCGTCCCGGCGCGGCGCAAATTCCTGCGCAGCGCGCGCAGCGAATATGCCGCCTGCCTGGACGTCGTGAAGCGGCTGGCGATGGCGCGCCCCGACGTCGGTTTTGTCGTCGAACATGACGGGCGGCGCGTGCTCGACGTGCAGGGCGGGCAGGATCAATTGAGCCGCGTCGCGGCGCTGACCCAGCGCGATCTGGCGGCGAACAGCATCGGGGTCGATCTGGAGCGCGGCGACGTCCGGATCGGCGGCGTCATCAGCCTGCCGACCTTCAATCGCGGTATCGCCGACCATCAATATCTGTTCGTCAATGGGCGCCCCGTGAAGGACCGGCTGCTCGTCGGGGCGTTGCGCGGTGCCTATGCCGACCTGCTCGCGCGCGACCGGCACCCCGTCGTCGCGCTGTTCCTCGACGTGCCGGGCGGCGAGGTCGATGTGAATGTCCACCCGGCGAAGACCGAGGTCCGCTTTCGCGACCCGCAGCTGATCCGCGGCATGATCGTCGGCGGGCTGCGCCGCGCGCTCGACGACCATGGCTTTCGCAGCGTCCAGCGCCCCGCCGAAGCGGCGTTGGCGGCGTGGCAGCAGGAACCGGTCGTGCCGCCCGCGCCAACGCTGTTCGCGGCGCACTATCCCCATCCGCACGCACCGGCGACGCACCTGTTCGGCGCCGACACCGATCCCGCGACCCATGCCTTGCTCCGCGACCGCGTGATCGACTTTTCGCCGTCGCCAGACACGCTACCAATGGGCCGCGCCGAAGCGGCGACCGCCGCGGTGCCGCACGCCGACGCACATCCGCTCGGCATCGCCCGCGGCCAGATCGCAAAAACCTATATCGTGGCCGAGGCCGAGGACGGGCTGGTCATCGTCGACCAGCACGCCGCGCACGAACGCCTCGTGCTCGAACAACTCCGCCGCGGCATCAGCGGGCAGGCGGTGCCAAGCCAAGGCCTGCTCCTCCCCGAGGTCGTCGAACTCGACGAACCCGCGTGCGACCGGCTCGAGGCCGCGGCGGCGCAGCTGATGGCGCTCGGCGTCGAACTCGAACGCTTCGGCCCCGCCGCGGTGATGGTTCGCGCGACCCCGGCGATGCTCGGCGCGATCGACTGCCGCAAACTGGTCACCGACATCGCCGACGATCTGGCGGGCTATGACGCCGCCCTCGGCCTCAACGAGAAGCTCGAACTGGTCGCCGCCACCATGGCCTGCCACGGCTCGGTCCGCGCCGGCCGCACGCTCAGCGTTGCCGAAATGAACGCGCTGCTCCGCACGATGGAGGTCACCCCGCACAGCGGCCAGTGCAACCACGGCCGCCCGACCTGGGTCAAACTGGCGATGGACGATGTGGAGAAGCTGTTCGGTCGCAAATGAATGGGTCGGGGCTTTGTGCGGTATCGATTGGCGGGGTAGTCGGGCGGCCGCGGTAGGCGTCTCCCAACGACCGATGGCGGAAGTAAGGATATCCTCCCGCGAACGGCGAGGGACCACCGAAGGCGGTGGCGGGTTGCCATCAGTCTAACGCGGCGTAGGTGGGCTTGTCTCCCTCCACTCCTTCCGCACCGCGGCAGGGGAGGATCGGCAGCTCCCCCCCCCCAAAGAAAATGCGCCTTGCCCTAATTATACACGCAAGCATCCAGCCCGTCGCGCCGAACCTGCCCGATCCGTGCGGTGATCATATTGCCATAGCGGCGGGTAAAGCCCGACGGGCTTACCGCTTCGCGCTTCTTGGGCAGCGGCAGGATCGCGGCGATGCGCGCCGCTTCGGCAGGGCTCAGCTTGCCAGCGCCTTTCCTGAAATACCGTTGCGCGCCTGCCTCGACGCCATAGGTGCCGATGCCGGTCTCCGCGACGTTTAGATACACCTCCATGATCCGCCGCTTGCCCCAGATCGTCTCGATCAGGAAAGTGAACCACACCTCGGGCACCTTGCGGACGTAGCGTGTCCAGCCGCTGCCTTGCCAAAGAAAGACATTCTTGGCGGTCTGCTGGCTGATCGTCGATCCGCCGCGCATCCGTCTGCCCTGCGCATTGCGCTCGATCGCCTGTTCGATTGCTTCGCGGTCGAAGCCGTTGTGGGTACAGAATTTGCCGTCCTCGGCCGCGATCACGGCGCGAACCATGTTGCGGTCGATGTTCGCCAGTCCCGTCCAGTCTTTGGTGATGCCGTTACGGTCGGCGAGCATGGTGAATGTCACCGGCGGCGGCACGACGGCGTAAACGAGCACCCAGGCCACCGACAAAACGGCGAACCACAACAGCCATTTGAACGGCCGCAGATACCAGGGAAGCTTGCGCCGTTTCGCGCGGCTTTTCGACGGCATATAATTTCCATCCGCTTGCCCCGACGGACGGCCAGCGGCATTTCATTGAGTCAGAAGGGTCAGAACAAAGGCAACTCTACCGCTGCCTTGCTCCCGTTGTCGAGCCGTGCCGTGCCGGTCAGGCGAAGTTGAGCATCGGGTTTCAGGTCGACCGTCATCAGCTGACGGTTTTGTTCGGGCAGATCAATGTAAAGTTGCAGGACGGTGCCTTGGCGGCTCACCGTGCCATCGGATTCGAAGCCGTCGCCCACCAGACGCAATGCGCCGCTGTCGACATCGACCCGCCTGACGACGAAGTTGAACGACAATAGCCGCCGCGACAGGGCATCGGTCGCGTCACGGCTCACCGGCGCCAGCACCAGTCGGTCCCCTTCGCGTTCCGACAGCCGGATCAGCGTCGCGGTTTGTTGAAGTGCTACGTTGCCGCTGGCCATCATCGCCTCGATCATCCCGCGCCGAAGCGCTTTGTCTTCGGTGGCCAAATAAAGCTCGCGGGCATCGGCGACGCGTTCGTTGTCGGTACCCGACGCGATCGCATCCTGGAAACGCATCAACGTCTTGCGATCGGATGGGAGCGGCAGAATTTTTGTCTGCACCGGTGCAAGCACCGGAGCGAACGTGACCAGCGCGCCGCGCTCGCTTGCTCCGCCGTTCATCGAGGTGCCGAAGGTCTGCGTGGCCCAGATGACTGCCATCAACACCGTCGCAAACCCGCTGTGGAACATTGCGATACGGGCTTTGGGAAAACGTCGCAGCGTGAACAGCACACCGGTCAACGCGGCTGCCGCGACCAACAGCCACAGCGAATAATTTCCGACGGGTTTCGCTATGTCGCCGGCGAGGCCGAGCAGCAACGCCAGCCCTTCCCACATCCCGAAACTATAACTCGGTTTCTCCGTCGCGATCTTTGTTTCCGCTGTCGCCGGACCCTGCTGCACCGTTTTGGTATCGCTCATGCTCGCCCCCATTGCATGTCGGACATGCAATGTGGCGCCAGGACGTCAAATCGTCAATCGGTTCAGGCGCTGACCAGCCGGCGATCGCCTGCGAGTTTGAGCATTGCCTTTTGCAGCTTTTCGAACGCACGGACCTCGATCTGGCGGACGCGTTCGCGGCTGACGTCGTAAATCTGGCTCAGATCTTCCAGCGTCTTGGGATCGTCGGTGAGGCGGCGTTCGGTCAGGATGTGGCGCTCGCGCTCGTTCAGCGTTGCGAGCGCTTCGGTCAGCAGTTCGTGACGCACGTCGCGTTCCTGCGCTTCGGCAACGCGCTCGTCCTGCAACGGCCCTTCGTCGCCGAGCAGATCCTGCCATTGGCTGTCGCCGTCCTCGCCCATCGGCACGTTCAGCGACGTGTCGCCGCCCATCGCCATGCGGCGGTTCATGCTGACCACCTCGTCCTCGGTCACGCCAAGATCGGTGGCGATCTTTGCGACATGTTCGGGGCTGAGGTCGCCGTCCTCGAATGCCTCGAGATTATTCTTCATCCGGCGGAGGTTGAAGAACAGCTTTTTCTGGGCCGCGGTGGTGCCCATCTTCACCAGGCTCCACGAGCGCAGGATAAATTCCTGGATCGACGCGCGGATCCACCACATCGCATAGGTTGCAAGGCGGAATCCGCGTTCGGGATCGAATTTCTTCACCCCCTGCATCAGGCCGATATTGCCTTCGGAGATCAGCTCGCTGACCGGCAGGCCGTAGCCGCGATAGCCCATCGCGATTTTCGCGACGAGGCGGAGGTGGCTGGTGACGAGCTGCGCCGCCGCCTCGTTGTCGCCATGCTCCTGAAAACGCTTGGCGAGCATATATTCCTGCTCGGGCGTCAGAAGCGGGAATTTGCGGATTTCCGACAGATAACGGTTCAGGCTGGCTTCGCCGCCGAGCGCAGGCACCGTTGCCGGAACATTGCTATTGTTAGCCATAGGAGAGCGTCTTCCCTTTGAAATCTGAAGTCGGAATATGCCGCAGTTGGTTCGCGCGGTCGAGATAGATTTTCATTCGAAACTTAAACGCGCAATTGGTCGATCAGTTCCCGCATATCGGGCGGGATTTCGCTGGCGAGCGCGACTTTGTTACCGGTCACCGGATGAATAAAGCCCAAACGGGCGGCGTGCAATGCCTGCCGCGCGAAACCCAGCGTTTTCAGAACATCCGACAGCGGCTTGCGGGCGCGGCCATAGACCGGGTCGCCGACCAGCGGATGCCCGATATGCGCCATATGGACGCGCACCTGATGGGTGCGGCCGGTTTCCAGCCGGCATTCGACCAGCGTCGCGACATTCAATGGTTCGATCGTGCGATAATGGGTGATCGCATGCTTGCCGCGGCCTTCGGCGACGATGGCCATCTTTTTGCGATTGCTGCTCGACCGGCCGAGC
>JAHCKJ010000084.1 GCA_026125835.1 Sphingopyxis sp. | reverse complement strand
TCGCGCTTGCACGCCAGCTCGTCGCTGCGCATGGCGGGACGATGGAGGTGGTCAGCGAGGCGGGACAGGGCACGTTGGTGCGGATCAGCTTGCCGCGGCGCGTATGAGCCACCGATATGACTATACGCTGGCCGAAGCCGGGCGCATCGGCGCGGCGATCGGCGCAGCGCTGATCGCCGGCGACGTCGTGCTGCTGTCCGGCGACCTGGGTGCGGGCAAGACGACGCTGGCCCGCGCGATGCTGAAGGCGCGCGGGCTGGCGGGCGAGGCGCCGAGCCCGACCTTTGCGATCGTCCAGCCCTATGCGCCGCCCGAAGTCGACTTGGCCGTCGCGCATGTCGACCTCTACCGGATCGCGGATGAAAGCGAGCTGATCGAGCTGGGGCTTGACGATTATCTGTACGACGGTGCGCTGCTGATCGAATGGCCCGAGCGGCTGGGGACGCAAGGGTGGCCGGGTGCGCTGTCGATCACGATTTCGGGGAGCGGCGACGCGCGCGTCTTGACAGCCGACGTGCCGACGTCTTGGGGGAGCCGATGGCCGCTCCGATGATTCCGCCCCCCCATGCGCCCGCCTTCCTCGCCGCGCATGGCTGGGGCGATGCCCAGATTTTGCCGCTCGCCGGCGATGCGTCGTTCCGGCGCTATTTCCGCGTCGTCGACGGCGATCGGCAGGCGGTGCTGATGGACGCCCCGCCGCCGCACGAGGATCCGCGGCCGTTTATCGCGGTCGCCGAATATCTGTGCGGTGAGGGGCTGACCGCGCCGACGATCTTTGCCCGCGACCTTACCCAGGGACTGCTGCTGATCGAGGATTTCGGCGACGTGCGGCTGCGCGAGACCGCCGATGCGGCGCTCGACCGCGAGGTCGAATTGTATAGCGGGGTAACCGACCTGCTCGTCCACCTCCATGCCCGCCCGCCGATGCCGGAGCTGCCGGTGCTGGGACTCGAACAGTGGCTCGACGAGGTGATGCTGTTCAGCGACTGGTATTGTCCGGCGCTGGGGATCGAGGTCGACCGCGACGCCTTTCGCGCCGCATGGGAAGCGGTGCTGACCCCGGTCGAGCATGACGGCCTGCCGCGCGTCACTGTGCTGCGCGATTATCATGCCGAGAATATCATGCTGGTCGCGGGCAAGACGGGGGTGGCGCATTATGGCCTGCTCGATTTTCAGGACGCGCTGATCGGTCACCCTGCCTACGACCTCGCCTCGGTGCTGGAAGATGCGCGGCGCGACGTCACCCCTGCGGTCGAAGCGGCGATGCTGGCGCGTTATCAAGGCGCGACCGGGCGGGATATCGAAAGCGCCTATTGGGCGCTCGCGGCGCAGCGCAACACGCGCATCCTGGGGGTGTTCGTGCGATTGTGGAAACGCGACGGCAAGCCCGGCTACCGCCAGTTCCAGCCGCGGATGTGGGGGCTGCTCGAGCGCGATCTCGCGCATCCGGTACTGGCGCCGGTGCGCGCCTGGTTCGACGAAAACATCCCCGCCGACAAGCGCGCGGCGGCGTGGTGATGGACGCAAAGATCGACAGCGCGATGGTGATGGCGGCGGGCTTGGGCAAGCGCATGCGCCCGCTGACCGCCACCCGCCCCAAACCGCTGGTGCGCGTCGCGGGCAAGCCGCTGATCGACCATAGCCTCGACCGCATCGAGGCGGCGGGGATCGGGCATGTCGTCGTCAACGTCCATTATCTCGCCGACGCGCTGGAAGCGCATCTGGCGGCGCAGAAACGGCGCTTCACCATCGCCATTTCGGACGAGCGCGACCTGCTCCTCGAAACGGGCGGCGGGATGGTGAAGGCGCTGCCGCAGCTGACTGGCGATCCGATCCTGATCGTCAACAGCGACAATATCTGGACCGACGGGCCGGTGGACAGCATCCGGCATCTGGCGCGGCATTGGGACGGCGATCGCATGGATGCGCTGCTGCTGGTCATCCGCCAGGCAAGCGCGACCGGGCATGGCGGGCGCGGCGATTTCCATATGGACCCCAATGGCCAGCTGTCGCGGCGCAAGCCCGGGCGGATTGCGCCCTTTGTTTACACGGGCATTCAGCTGATCTCGCCACGCCTGCTCGACGGCGCGCCCGAGGGAGCGTTTTCGACGAACATCCTTTGGGACCGTGCGATCGCGGCGGGGCGGCTCTACGGATTGTCGCATATGGGGCAATGGTTCGACGTCGGCACCCCGGCGCGCATTGCGCCGACCGAAGCCGCGTTGAGTGAGGTTTGAACCTTTACTCTCGTCATTGCGAGGGCAGCGAAGCAATCCAGAGTTGCGTAAACTGCTCTGGATTGCTTCGCTGCGCGCGCAATGACGAGTTATGAACCAGTGACCGATGCCAAGCCCACCGTCTTTTCCATTCCCGTCCAGCGGGCCTTTGCCGACGCGCTCGTCGCCGGGCTGATCGACCGCTTTGCCGACGGCGCGCTGGGGCTGGCCGAAGGGTTGATCCTGCTGCCGAGCAATCGTGCGCGCAGCGCGGTGCAGGCGGCGTTCGTTCGTGAGAGTGGGGCGGGGCTGTTGATGCCGCGGCTGGCGGTGATCGGCGATGCCGACCTCGATGAAAGCGTCGCGCTGGCGCTCGATGCGATCGACGGGGCCGAACCGATCCCCCCCGCGATCGATCCGCTGCGGCGGCGGCTGATGCTGGCGGCGCTGATCGAACGGCACAATCCGGCGGGTGAGGATGCAATCACCGGCGCGGCGGCGTTCCAGCTCGCCGAAGGGCTGGGGCGGGTGATCGACCAGCTGCATTATGAGGAGATTGCTCCGGCGCGGCTCGGCGACATCGAGGCCGCGCTCGGCGATCTCGCCGGGCACTGGCAGGCATCGTGGCAGCGGCTGCGCCTGCTGATCGACCATTGGCCCGCGATGCTGGCCGCGACCGGGCATATCGACCGCGCCGATCGCCGCAACCGCCTGCTCGCACGGGTCACCGCCGGGTGGCGCGCGGCGCCGCCAGCGCGCTTTGTCGTTGCCGCGGGCGTCACCACCGCGGCGCCCGCGATCGCCCGGTTGCTGCGCACCGTCGCCGACCTGCCGCAGGGCATGGTGGTGCTGCCGGGGCTGGACCTGGGCATGGCCACCGAGGAATGGGAGGCGCTGGGGCCGGTGAAGCCCGATCCCGATCAACCGGGGGAGCGCCCGCTCGAAACACATCCGCAATATCATTTGAAATTGCTGCTCGGCCGGATGGGGATCGCGCGCGAAGAGGTTGGCGCGTGGGCCGCGGCGTCGCCGTTCGACGGCCCCGACGCGCGCGCGCCCTTTCTGTCGCTGCTGTTCGCCCCCGCTGCCTATACCGCGCGCTGGCAGGCGGCGGACGACGTCGCGTCCAGCCTGACCGGGGTCAGCGCCGCGACCTTTGCTGACGACGGGCAGGAGGCGCAGGGCATCGCGTTGATGATGCGGCGCGCGTTGGAGGAACCGGGGCGCACTGCGGCGCTGGTGACTCCCGATCGCCTGCTCGCCGAGCGCGTCGCCGCCGCGCTCGCGCGCTGGGACATCGCGGTCGACGACAGCGCGGGGCAGCCGCTGGGGCAGACGCCACCGGGGGCGCTGTTGTTGCTGCTCGCCGAATTTGCCGCGGCGTTCGATCCGGTGCGGCTGGTCGCGCTGCTCGGGCATCCGCTGGTCCGCGCGGGAGAGGGACGGCTCGACTGGCTCGATCAGGTCCGGCGACTCGATCTCGTTTTGCGCGGGCCGGGTCTGGTGCCGGGCTGGGCGGGGGTGACGGCGCGCATCGGCGAGATTGCGGCCGACAGCGACCGGCGCGGGCATGGTGCGGCGTTGGCCATCGCCGATTGGTGGGACGAGGTGGCGACGGGACTCAGCGCGACGCTCGCGCCTTTTGCAGCGGGCGTTCCCGCGCCGCCGTCGCTGCTGCTCGGCGCGTTGCAGGACGCGCTCGGCTGGCTGACCGGTGAAGGGGTGTGGACGGGACATGCGGGCCGCGCCTTGTCCAACCTGTTCGACCGCTGGGCGCTGGCGAAGGGCGACGGCCCCGCGCTCGTCGCGCCCGCCGATTTCCCCGCGATGCTCGCCGACCTGATGTCGGGCGAGAGTATCCGCCCCCCCTATGGCGGGCATCCGCGGCTGTTCATCTGGGGGCTGCTGGAGGCGCGGTTGCAGCGCGCCGATGTGATGATTTTGGGGGGGCTGGATGAGGGGCGCTGGCCGCCGCAGCAAAGTCCCGATCCCTGGCTCGCGCCCGGTATCCGGCGGATGCTGGGCCTCGCCGCGCCCGAGCGGCAGCAGGGGATGGCGGCCCATGATTTCGCCGGCGCCTTTGCGGCGCGCGAGGTGGTGGTGACGCGCGCGATGCGTAGCAGCGGCGACCCGGCGGTCGCGTCGCGCTTCTGGCTGCGGCTGGCGGCGCTGGCGGGCGACTTGCCCGATGCGACGCTTGACGGGCAGCCGGTCACCGCGCTCGCCGCGATGCTCGATGTCCCGCCGGGCCGAAGCGAGCCCGTCGACAAGCCGCGCCCGTCGCCGCCGCTTTCGGCGCGCCCCGACCGGATCAGCGTCACCGGGGTCGACCAGCTGGCGCGCGATCCCTTTGCCTTTTACGCCGCGAAAATCCTGCGGCTGAGCGAGCTCGAGCCGCTGAGCAGCGGCCCCGACGCCAAATGGTTCGGGACGCGGGTGCATAAATTCCTCCAGGACTGGCAGGCGGCGGGGCTGAGCGAGGCGGCGTTTGCAGCGGAACTCGCCGCACTGCGCGCCGATCCGGCGCTCGATTCATTGGGCCGTGCCTTCTGGCTACCGCGCATCGAACCGTCGCTGCGCTGGGCCGCCGAACGCGTCTGGGCGGCGCGCGACGAACGCTGGCCGGTCGCCAATGAGGTCAGCGGCAAGCTGCTGGTTGGCGGCATCATGCTGCGCGGCACCGCCGACCGCGTCGATCAGGCGGCCGACGGCACGCTGGCGATCGTCGATTACAAGACCGGCGCGGCGCCGTCGGCGAAGTCGGCGGGCGAAGGGCTTAACAGCCAGCTCGGCCTGCTCGGGCTGATCGCCGAACAAGCAGGGTTGGGCGACCTGGCGCCCGAGCCGGTCGGGGCATTCGAATATTGGGAACTGAAGCGCGACCGCAAAAAGGGTGTCGATGGCGCGGTCAAGGCGATCAAGGGTCAAAAGCCGAAGCCATCGACCGCGGCGGCGGTGATCGAGCGGGCGCGCGAGGCGCTGGCCGAGTTGAGTGCGCGTTTCCTCTTGGGGCAAGAGCCGTTTGTTCCGGGCGACAGCGCCAAACGCTATCGCGATTTCGACCAGTTGATGCGCCGCGACGAATGGTTCGGGCGCGGCGATCCCGAACCGGTCCCGACGGACGAGGGGGCGGCATGATCAATCCTGACAAGCTGCTCAAGACGCTCGATGGCGGCCAGCGCGCCGCGGCGCAGCCCGACGACCATGTCTGGCTGGGCGCGTCGGCGGGGACGGGCAAGACGCAGGTGCTGTCGGCGCGCGTGCTGCGGCTGATGCTGGCGGGCGTGTCGCCCGAGGCGATCCTGTGCATCACCTTTACCAAGGCAGGCGCCGCCGAAATGGCGCATCGCATCCACGAACGGCTGGCGATGTGGGTGCGGATGGCCGATGGCGACCTGCGGCTCGACCTTGCCGCGCTCGGCGCCGACTGGGCGGAGTCCGGCATCCTCGACCGGGCGCGGTCGCTGTTCGCGACGGTCATCGACAGCCCCGGCGGCGCGGTGCGGGTGCAGACGATCCACGCCTTCTGCCAGACTTTGCTCGCGAGTTTTCCGCTCGAGGCGAAAATCCTGCCCGGGTTTCGCGCGCTGGAGGACAGCGAGGCAAGCGCGTTACAGCGCGAGGTGCTGGGCCAGTTGCTCGCGCGCGCCGATGCCGACGGCGATGCGATGCGGACGATCGCGGCGATGCTGTCGCAGCGATTGGGGCAGGACGCTGCGATTGCCTTCCTGGCGCGCTGCGCGAGCAGCTTCACCGCCGCCAATGCGCCGCGGCTAGCGCCGCGCGCTGCGGACCTGCGCGCGCAGCTGGGGCTGCCGCAGGGCGATCCGCTGAGCTGGCAGGCGGCGGCGCTGGGCGGCGGCGCGATTGCCGATGCCGATATTGCGGCGGTGGCCGCCAGCGGGCGCGGCTGGGGAACAAAGACCGGCGACGGCCGCGCCGACATCATGGACGACTGGTTTCGCGCCGATGCGCATGGGCGCGCCGCGATGCTCGCCGCGGTGCGCGGCTGCTTCTTGACCGGCACCGGCGACATGCGCGCCGACTATACCAAGGACAAGGGCGGCATGCGCAGCTGCCTCGCTGCCGCCGAGCGCATCGTCGCCGCGGCCGGTGAATTGCTCGCCACCGCCACCGCGATGGCGGTCGCCGACGATCTGGCGGCGGCGTGGGATCTGGGCAGCCGCTTTGCCGAGGCCTATGCGCTGGCGAAGCGCGAGCGCGGCCTCGCCGATTTCGACGATCTGATCAGTATCGCGGGGCATCTGCTAGGGCAGGGCGATTTCGGTGACTGGGTGCGCTTCAAACTCGACCAGCGCACCGATCACATATTGGTCGACGAGGCGCAGGATACGAACACGCGGCAGTGGGAGATTGTGGCGTCGTTGGCGGGGGAGTTTTTCGCCGGGGCGGGTGCCAGGGACGATCGTATTCGCACGATGTTCACGGTCGGCGACCGCAAGCAGGCGATCTTCGGCTTTCAGGGGACCGAACCCGCGGCGTTCGAGGCAGCGCGGCTGGGCTTTGCCAAGCGCGCGGTCGAGGGCGGCAAGCCGTTCGAGGATGTCGATCTCGTCACCAACTATCGCTCCAGCCCCGCGGTGCTCGACGTCGTCGATGCGTGGATCGCGGCGGGCGCGACCGAATTGATGGGGCTGGAGAGCGACGAGCCGCCGCACATTCCCGCCGAGTTCAACCGCGACCGCGCCGGGCGGGTCGAGCTGTGGGCGCCGCTGCCCGTCGGCAAGGCGCTCGATGCCGATGCGGAGGAGGACGGCGGAAGCGACGCGGACGGCGATGACGAGGGCGGCGCTCCCCGCGACGCGTCGGCGGCGGCGAGCGACCCCGCCAGCCTGCGGCTGTCGCGCGCGATCGCCGACGAGGTGCGCGAGTGGATCGAGCATGGCAAGGACGGGCGTCCGGTGGCGCCGGGCGACATCCTGATCCTCGTCCGCCGCCGCAAGGACGTCGCGGCGCGGATCGTCGCGCGGTTGCAATCGCTGCATGTGCCGGTCGCGGGGGTCGATCGCTTCTCGCTGACCGGGTCGCTCGCGGTGCAGGATCTGCTCGCGGCGATGCGCTTTGCGGTGCAGCCGCTCGACGATCTCAATCTCGCTGGCCTGCTGGTGTCGCCGCTGTTCGGCTGGAGCCAGGCCGAGCTGTTTGCGTTTGCCCACGGCCGCCGGAAGCGCGCGCTGTGGGAGCAATTGCGCGCGCGTGAGGAGGAAGCACCGCCCGCAACGATGGCGGCGCTGCGCGGCCTGCTCGGCATGGGCGATTTCACGACGCCGTTCCGCTTTCTGGAGCGCATCCTGTCGGGGCCGCTCGACGGGCGGCGCAAGCTCTATCACCGGCTGGGGCGCGAGGCGCGCGACCCGATCGACGAACTGCTCGCGCAGGCGCTGGCGTTCGAGCGGCAGGAGGCGCCGTCGCTGCTCGGCTTCCTGTCGCACATCGCCGCGAGCAGCGCCGAGATCAAGCGGCAGAGCGAGGCGCGCAGCAATGTCGTACGGGTGATGACGGTGCATGGGTCGAAGGGCTTGCAGGCGCCGATCGTGATCCTCGCCGATGCGACCGACGATCCCAAGCCAAAGCGGGTGAGCTTTGGCCTGTCGATGGGCAATTGGGACAAATTGCCGGTGTTTCCGCTCGGCAAGGACGAGCGCCATGGCGCGATTGCCGCCGCGCACGACGCCAAGGAAGCCGCGGAGCGCGAGGAGCATTGGCGGCTGCTGTACGTCGCGATGACGCGCGCCGAGGAATTGCTCGTTGTCACGGGCACACGCAAAGCGGACGAACTGCCCGAAGGCAATTGGCACAGCGCGGTCGATGCCGTGCTCGCCGATATGGGCGCCGAATGGCAGGACGCCGGGCCGCGCTGGGGGCAGAAGCGCGTTCATGCGGTAGCTGGCAAGGCGCGCACGGCAAAGGCGAAGGCGCGCGCCGCGGCGCCGCCTGTCGTCGTTCCCGACTGGGCACGGCAGGCGGCGCCCGAGGAGGCGCGCCCGCCGCGCCCGCTCGCCCCGTCGGCGCTCGGTGCAGACGATGTGGCAGCGGTGCCGCAGGGCGC